>DASXQM010000307.1:0-65251 GCA_036507195.1 Pyrinomonadaceae bacterium
AATGCCTGCATATCTTTGCGGCGGTGTTAAGGGTCGTTCAGTTCTCGACAACGTTGCGCACCATCAACGTGCATCCCTGATCGTGACCCTGGATATAAAATCATGGTTCCCGAGCATTACGGCGCGGCAAGTTTATTTTGTATGGCGCAGAGTTTTGAAGTGCTCGCATGAAGTCGCAAAACTGCTAACGACACTCACCACTTTCAACGGGTATTTGCCGCAGGGTGCTCCAACCTCTACGACGCTGTCCAATCTGGTGCTCTTTTCGATTGACGCTCCTATTCGTAAGGCGGCTGCGGCGGTCGGGGTGAATTACTCATCGTGGGTTGACGATCTGCCACTTTCTGGATCACAGGCCCGGCAGTTAATCCCCCTAGTTATTGAAACGCTTAAAAGATCGGGATTTAAGATATCTCGATCCAAGTTGAAAGTAATGGGTTCCGGTAAACAGCGACAAGTGAATGGCGTTATTGCAGGTGAAAAACCGAGCATCTCCAAAGAGAATCGCGACCGAATCCGAGCGGCTTTGCACAGGCTTCGCGTTGGAGACATTCGCGAAGAAGATAGGGATCGTTACATAGCAACACAAAAGGGCAGAATCGCGTACTTGGCAAGTATTAACCCTGGGCAGGCGCGAATTTTTCAAGCACAGTTGGCCCAACTTTCGCAAGTGGCCGTTGCGCAGCCCGAATCTCTTCGTGACGCAATTGTGACGCGAATTTAGATATAGGGATGAGAAAGCTATAAAGCTGCGTATAGATTGATCAAAAACCCTTGAAAAACCGCTGTGGCCTGCAACCTTTGAAAGATGTTTAGTTTACGAGAATCGCTCGGAACCGATTCGTAATTAGAAGGTCGCCGGTTCAACTCCGGCAGCCGGCTCCAGTAATCCAATACTTCCCAAACAGTATAGGTATCAAAGCGAAAGGCGGCAAAGTCTGCTGCTCCCGGGGGACAAAGAATGCTGCTGCGCTGACGCTCATTGCAGCTGTGATACCCTTTTCCCCGATGAGGCTCACTCCCGAACAGCGCGCACAATATGATCGTGATGGCTTTCTGATCCTGACGGGGTTTGTTGAAACTCGCTCATGCGATCGTTTGCGGGCACGGGCTGAAGAGTTGGTTCAAGCGTTCGATCCGGGAAGAATCTTTTCAATCTTCTCCACCAAAGAGCAGAACCGCCTGAGCGATGATTACTTTCTCAACTCCGGCGACAAGATTCGTTTCTTCTTTGAAGAAGAAGCCTTCCTACCAGAGGGCAGTTTGAGGCACGGCAAGGAAGGGTCGGTTAACAAGATCGGGCATGCACTTCATGATCTCGATCCTGTCTTCAGTGAATTCTCCAGAACGCCGGAGATAGCACAGTTAATTGCCGACCTCGGCATTGAGCGCCCGTTGCTCTTGCAAGGAATGTATATCTTCAAGCAACCGAAGATCGGCGGCGAAGTCACCTGTCATCAGGACAGCACATTTCTTTACACTGAGCCGGCTGAGATCGCTGGTTTGTGGTTTGCACTCGAAGATGCGACGCTCGAGAACGGTTGTCTCTGGGCGATTCCGGGCGAACACAAACTCGGATTGAAATCACGCTGGCTGCGAAGCACTGAGGGCGGAATGAAGTTTGAGGTTTTTGATTCCCACGCCTGGCCGGAAGAAAAACTTGTCCCGCTCGAAGTAAGCAAAGGTAGCTTGATAATTCTCAATGGCCTGCTGCCACACAAAAGCCTCGTCAATCGCTCTACAAAATCACGCCACGCTTACACACTTCATGTGATCGGCGGTGATTGCTATTATCCCGAAACTAACTGGCTGCAACGCCCACCTGATCTGCCGTTTCGCGGGTTCAATTAATTTGGAGTGGCACTCTTGCCTGGTAGCGCTTGAAACTTGCGTAAAGAGCGGGGGCAAGCCCGCCTTCCCAACCCCGAGACTCTCTGACTTGCTCCACTTTTAGCCGCTTGGAAGCCTTTCAAGCAGGATGCGAAAATCAACTTTATTGAGCTCGGGGTTGGGAAGGCGGGCTTGCCCCCGCTCTTTCCGCAAGCTTCAAGGGAGGTCATGTTAGCGGGAGAAAGGGAGAGAGGAAAACCCCTCAAAACACCAGCAAAAGGCTAGTTTTTCGTCTGACGGAGGAGCCCGCGAAAGATGCCCTGAATCCGGACGTTGCGCGCGGGCACTTTGATCGACTCCAGCTGAGAATTAGAGGGCCGCAGCTCAACTTCCGCACCATGCCGGTAGAGCCGCTTTAAGGTGGCGTAAGTCTCATCGACCAGGGCGACCACAATTTCGCCATCGTGAGCTTCGGGGCGATTCTCGATTAGTGCGATGTCTCCATCGCAGATGTGTTCGTCGATCATGGAATCGCCCTGTACGCGCGCGGCATAGACTTTCTCTGGTCTCACTCTTCCCAGCATGAAGCGCGGTACGGAAATCATTTCGCCATCAGGCACCAGTTCTATCGGCTGCCCCGCCGCGATGAAGCCCGCCATGGGAATCTCACAAAACAAATCTGAGGGCGGTATTGCCTGCTGGTTAATGTCGATGGTGAAAGATCCATCTCGCCCATGGATGGTAATCAAGCCAAGTCGAGCCAGCGCTTTTATGTGCTTAGCAACTGTTGCCCGAGACTTTACTCCCAGATGCTTGGCAATCTGCGTGTATGAAGGTATGTAACCGCGACGCTCGAGGAACTGAACGAGGTAGTCGAAGACTTCTTTCTGTCGCTGTGTGCGGGGAACCTTCATTTTCAATCTACCAATTCGAAGCTCAACATCACCGTGAGGGTCGTGGGCATTCTAGGGCGCGCTAACAAAAGCGTCAAGTCTCTTCTTACGCGTTCTTACGCGTTTATAGACCATCAAGACCAATCTAGCGCTGGGAGTAGCGCGCCAGTGTTCGCGGAAAGATGCGCACGCCCGCAGGCATTTGAGTCAAAGTCATCGAATTGTTGGTCAGAACTTCCGCTGCCTTCATGCTATACACTGCTTCGTTAAGATCATTGTCAGGACTGATCACCGCGCCTTTTAGAGCTGCCCCGATGAAGGCGCCTTTGCTACGAGAATATGAGAGTATGCCGGCATCCAACCTGGGATTGGTGGACGCGGCAGCTTCGCGCCCAACTGGACCAGCGGCCACGCCTACTTCGCCGCCGATCTCAAACTTGTCTTTCAACAGGCCGTTCAGGCCGGCCTCATTCATTATGAGCAAAACGTAATCTGTCTTGGTAGCGCCGATCTGAGCGCCAAAG
This sequence comes from Pyrinomonadaceae bacterium, assembly GCA_036507195.1. Classification (GTDB taxonomy): domain Bacteria; phylum Acidobacteriota; class Blastocatellia; order Pyrinomonadales; family Pyrinomonadaceae; genus PSRF01. Next base: position 3,248 of record DASXQM010000307.1, read on the forward strand.
CTTCCGCCACTCAGGTTGAAAAACGCGGGCGCCGACCAGCCGTTGGGCGTTCGCCTGCTGATTACACCCTGGCCGCCTTTGCCTCCAAAAATAAAGGCTGCCTTCACGACTTCCGGAAATACCGCTATCGCCTCAGCTTTGTCCAACAATTCCTTAGGAATTGCCTTATCCCGCACGTTCATGATGTCAGTAAAAACTTCGGCCGCCTTGCGCGAGTGGCGCGTTGCATCTTGCAGTCTGGACTTTTTCTTCTGCGCCGGCGTGGCAACAGCGCAAGTCAGCACTAGTAACGAAATGCTTAGGGAGCAGTAGAGGGTGCGATAAATAGAACCTCTCATTGCTTACCTCCTGTTTTTGTTTCCGAATATACGGTTGAACTAATACTAGAAAATTCGAGGAACGGCAACGCAAGCTTGTGCTGTTTTCCTTCTCACCGTCCGATATCACTATCTATAATCAATCATTATTGCTGCCCCTGAGTCGTGCGTGAAATAGTTTGAAACACAAATTAACAACACAGCACTAAAGGCAAATCCAACTCCACAGTCTCAACCTACAGACTTAAGCAAGGAATTCTTCATAAACTGGCAATGAAGCACTCCTTCATGATTCCGATGTCTTGTGCGGCTTACAGGTTATTCTTATAGGGCCTGTCAGGTCGCTTATCTGGATTTATTCTCGACACAATTATGGTTTGCCGTGTATGAAGGTTGGTGAGATTCTTAGGTTATTATCGGAAGACGGCTGGTACTTGGTTGCAACTGAGGGAAGTCATCGCCAGCTCAAGCATCCAACCAAGCCAGGGCGCGCTACGGTGTCTGGTCATCCGAGCGATGACATTCACCCCAAGACTCTGAAATCATATTGACCCAAGCTGGCCTGAACAAGAAGTAAGGAGCGAGTTAACAATGCAATACGCGATGATTATTGAAAAGGGTGAAACGAACTACTCCGCTTATTTTCCGGACCTGCCAGGTTGTATTGCCACTGGCAAGACTCTCGATGAGGTCAAACAGCGCATGAGTGAAGCACTCGAAATGCATTTACGCGGAATGCGCGAGGATGGATTGCCAATTCCCGAGCCAAGCCTGGTAGAGTATGTCGACGCCGCGTAGTGTGTTTGATCGGATGAGGTTCGCCGGTTGGTTGGACGATGACCTATGAGTTAACTTCATACAGATATTTTTCGCAACCGCAGCGAATTCGCAATAACTGACACAGAACTAAAACTCATCGCCGCGGCCGCGATCATCGGACTCAGCAGAATTCCGAAAAAAGGATAGAGAATGCCGGCGGCGACTGGTATACCCAAAGCGTTGTAGACGAAGGCAAAGAAAAGGTTTTGCTTGATGTTTCTCATCGTCGCCCGGCTGAGACGTATCGCGCGCACGATGACGCGCAAGTCTCCTTTGACAAGTGTGACGGCAGCACTTTTCATCGCCACGTCAGTGCCGGTTCCCATTGCGATTCCTACATTTGCCTGGGCGAGGGCCGGAGCATCGTTAATGCCATCGCCGGCCATAGCAACCCTGCGCCCCGCGGCTTGAAACCGTTTCACGATATCCGCTTTCTGATTAGGCAAGACTTCAGCAATAAACTCGTCGAGGTTGAGCTTGCTCGCCACGGCGCGCGCCGTTGTTTCGCTGTCGCCGGTTAACATCACGATCCGTATCCCTTCAGTGTGAAGTTGCCCTATCGCTTCCGGCGTCGACTCCTTAATCGGATCTCCAACCGAAATTAAGCCAACTGCATGGCCATCGATGATTACGAACATCACCGTGTGGCCATCGGCCCGCAGCGTCTCGGCTTTAGTCGGAAGCTCCTCGGTCTCGATTCCGAGTTCCTCGATAAGGGCGCGATTTCCCAAACCAACCCGGTGGCCCTCAACTTCTCCGCTGACGCCTTTGCCGGTCAGTGATTCAAACGTGCTTGCCGTGTTTAATTTGATGCCACGCTCCACCGCGGCTGAAACAATCGCGGTAGCCAGCGGATGTTCGCTGCCCCGTTCGAGACTGGCAGCCAGACGCAACAATGTGTTTTCATCCATCCCCGACGTAGTAACTACAGCCACTAGTTTTGGCTTACCCTCGGTCAACGTTCCAGTCTTGTCAATCACCAGCGTATCGACCTCGCGCAATACTTCGATGGCCTCGGCATTCTTGAAGAGCACTCCGCTCTGCGCAGCTTTTCCTGTTGCTACCATGATCGACATCGGCGTCGCCAGGCCCAGCGCGCAAGGGCACGCTATGATCAAAACCGCGACTGCGTTTACCAACCCGTAAGCCAGGCGTGGTTCGGGTCCAAAAATGCTCCAGGAGAAAAACGTTAGACACGCCACCGCTACCACAGCCGGAACGAAATACGCCGAGACACGATCAGCAAGTTTCTGAATAGACGCGCGACTGCGTTGCGCTTCGGAAACCATCTGGACGATTTGTGACAACAACGTTTCCGCGCCCACGCGTTCAGCCTGCATGACAAATGTGCCTGTAGTATTTAGTGTGGCTCCGATAACGGGGTCCCCCGGCCGTTTCACCACCGGAATTGGTTCTCCTGTCACCATCGATTCGTCAACCGCGCTTGAGCCTTCAATGACGATGCCGTCGACAGGGATCTTCTCGCCGGGCCGCACCCGCAACCGATAACCTCGCTTCACCTGGTCCAGGGGAATATCTTCATCGCTGCCGTCTTCGCGCACCTGGCGCGCAGTCTTCGGAGCCAGCCCAAGCAACGCCTTGATTGCCGCGCCGGTGCGGCCACGGGCTCGAAGTTCCAATACCTGGCCTAACAACACAAGAGAGGTGATTACCGCCGCGGCTTCAAAGTAAACCGGGACCTCGCCTGATCGGTCGCGAAAGGACGCGGGGAACCATTGTGGAAAAATCGTGGCGATCACACTGAAAATGTAAGCGACTCCCACACCGAGCCCGATCAACGTAAACATGTTGAGGCTGCGATTCTTAATCGACTGCCAACCGCGAACGAAGAAAGGCCACGCTCCCCAGAGCACAACGGGCGTGGCTAGCGCCAGCTCGAGCCAGCCCTGTACCGCGGCCGGCATTAACCGTTCCAGATCGATGCCGGGCATCAATCCGCTCATTCCAATAGCAAACAGTGGGAGCGTTAGCGCAACACTTACCCAGAACCGTCGCGACATTTCGGCAAGCTCAGGGTTTTCTTCGTCTGCAAGCGAGACTGTTTGTGGCTCCAACGCCATGCCGCAGATTGGACAACTCCCGGGTGCGTCGCGAACGACTTCAGGATGCATCGGACAGGTGTAGGTAGTGGTAGCGACCGGGTCGTTTTCTGTGGGCTTCGGTTTTACACCCTGGATTCCGACTGGCTGCGCTATCATCGGCTTAGCTGGCCTGTTGAGAAAGCTGTCAGGATCTTCGCGAAACTTATTCAGACAATGCCTGCTGCAAAAGTAGTAGGTCTGGCCTTTGAACGCGTACGATCCCGCAGCCGAATCAGGATTGACGGTCATGCCGCAGACGGGATCGATAGCTGCTGAAGGTTTCCTGTCGTCGTAGGTGTGAAGGTCGGTAGAGCTCTGCATTTCTTGTTGGGCCCAAGAGTCAGTTTGAAATCGCAACCCAACTCTACAACAAATCTTAAAGCAAAGAGAGCGCGGGCCCACAAGACCGCGCTCTCATCTTTGCCGAGGTCCCAGTCACCCTCTTTACCCAGCACTGCCGCGATACTGATGCAAGTATTCTTGTATCGATTACGCCGTTGGTCAGTCTTAGCCTTTGTTGGGCCTGTCCAAAGGGCCACTCATCTCTTCCACGCGAGCCAGGACAGCAGCTCGAACCATGTCCCTGAACGATTGACCTTTAGTCAAAGGAACGCGGGCTGAGTGTATCCGGCTATCGTGAAAATGGATGGTGTACTCGCCAATGCCTTTGGTGATCTTCCCGACATTTAGCACAAAAGGGAGTAGCTTCTCGCTCCACAGTTCGTCAAGCACCTGCTGAGCTTCTGCTTCTATCGTGAGTGGCTGGCGTGGCATGAGATGACTCTATAGGGAGCTGGAGTGCACGACAATCAGGTGATTCCTGAGAGATGCAAGGGTTCTGTTATGAGGACAAGGAGCGTGTTCCAGCTCATATCTACGAATCCTACGGGCCATTGGCTAGTGCAACAGCCTTGAAAGCGCACTATCCCAACATGGTTTTCGTAGTCAGTGCCCCGTTGCATAATTACGGCAAGCGTGGAAGAATTCGCTCGTCACTCAACCCAGTTTTATAAAGCAGAAGGCAGTGAAGCAAAGACCTGATTCCGGCAGACCAAAGCGGTTCGTCCGCACAGCAATGATGGGTGCAAGAGCAATTCTTGCCGTAACACTGTTGCTGACGCTTGTTGGCGGCACCATTGTCTTGCCCGCAAAGGCCAGTGGACCACTGTGCACGCTGGCCTGTTGCGCCGGTAGAGCGCCACATGCTGCGGGCTCCTGCATGAACGGCTCTTGTCACGCGGGAGTCACTACGCACAACCCGGCAAGCAGCAACTCGCACCAGTTTCACCATCATCACGACCAACAGCCTGCGGAAGAATCCGATCAGTCGAGCGTGTTCCCCGGCGCTAAGGCCAGCGTGGGTGGTGCGGAAATTGGTGACGTGCCGACCATTGTGGCCAGCTCTTACGAAGCCTCCGCGAACGGCACTGGGCAAGCGCTCACAACTGAAGAAGCCTCGAATAGATCGAATGGTCCCGGCATGTCGGCCACTGTTTTGTCGAAGCCGTGCCATCCCGATTGCGGCGCTTGCGCCTCGGGTTTTGCCACACCGAAACGATCACGCCAAGCCGCCACTCTGGCGGGCTCCAATCACGCTCAGCCGCCGTCCTCGGTCAAACTCGCCGCCGGCCGACATTCCCTGACGCACACTCGCTCAGCGCTTGGCCGGCAATGCGCTCCACGCGGACCGCCGCTCTTCTACTCCTGTTAGCTTAACTCCACTTAATTCACGGTCACCACGGCGAAAGCAAGTCGACGCATTCGCGCGTGCACTTGTTTTTGGCGCCGGCCTTCGACGCTGATGCATTCCGTGTCATTACTGCGTTGTCATACTTTTGGGCGAAAGGTCGATGAGATGAGCAGCAGAGCAGCGACCAGGTTTTATTCGGTTGCCTTCGTTACCCTCGTTTCCCTGTTCCTGATGAGTCAGGCGGTTGCACAACAAACCGTCGCTTCGGCGAGTTTGAGGGGGCGCGTTGAAGATGCAAACGGCGGGATGATAAGCGGCGCCTCGGTTACGGCTATGAAAGTCGAAACCAATCAGCAGCGAACGGTAACTTCTGACACTGAAGGCCGCTACCGTTTCGCATACCTGCCGGTCGGAACATACATTATCAGCGCCGAAAGTCCCGGCTTCAATAAACTCGCAAGACAACTTGCGTTGACGGTTGGGCAGGCGGTTGACCTACAACTAAAGCTCACCGTAGGCAGCGTCGTCGAAAGCGTAGATGTTCCGGGCGAAGCGGCTGTAGTGGAAACCGCGCGAACACAGTTGGCGGAGACCGTGCTGCCGCGCGAGATTGAGTCGCTGCCGCTAAACGGCCGCAATTATCTGGACCTTGCGGCCCTAACGCCCGGCGTCACTCGCAACAACCCGGTTGCTAATCAACGTTTTCCCGAGACCTCGGCCGTGCCCGGCACGGGGCTTTCGATTACGGGCCAGCGGTTCATCAACAACGGTGTGGTCGTCGATGGTCTTTCGGCAAATGACGATGCGGGGGATTTGCCAGGGACGTTTTTTAGTCAGGAAGTGATCCGAGAATTCGAGGTTATCACTTCCGGCGGTATCGCCGAATTTGGGAGGGCCTCGGGAGGCTTCATCAACATCGTCACACAGACCGGAACAAACAACTTTCATGGCCGGCTCTACGGCTTCCTACGCAACCAACGCTTCGACGCCCGCAATCCGATGGCAGCCGGCAAGGATCCGTTAACCCAGGGACAGTATGGAGTCAGCTTCGCCGGTCCACTTAAAAGAAATCGCACCTTCTTCTTTTCAAACTTCGAACAGACTCGGCTCAACAACGCAACTGTGATCACAATCTCACCGGCAAACGTCGCGGTAATCAACAGCGGGTTAGCCGCAGTCGCTTACGGCGGACCACTCATAACAACCGGTCTAATCCCCACGGGCTTCGACACCACGAATCTGCTTTTTCGTCTGGATCACCAGATCAATAAAACAAATGAGTTTTCGGCGCGTTATGGTCTTTATGAGATCAGCAGCATCAATTCGCGAAGCGTTGGCGGACTGAATGCCGTTAGTCGCGGAACGGGATTAACCGACCGCGATCAGACTATTGCCGCCGGCGACATCACAATGCTTTCAACACGCACCATCAGCGAAGCGCGTTTTCAATATACGCGCAGCCGGCTAGGCGCGCCGCTAAACGACGCAGTCGGTCCTGCTGTCAACATTTCCGGTGTAGTAAATTTTGGATCGGCAACTGTCTCACCCACTTCGCGTGATCTCGACACGGTGGAGGTTGTGAATACGATCACAACTCAGCGCGGCGCGCATTCATTCAAAGGCGGCGTGGATTACCTGCTTGACCGTGTGAACATAACTTTTCCCGGCGCTTTTCAGGGAGTTTATTCCTTCTCTTCGCTGGGTAACTTTCTTAGCGGCCGCTACTCGACTTTCCAACAGGCTTTTGGCGCCACCAGCCAGTTTCAGTCGAATTCAAACCTTGGACTCTTCGTGCAGGACGAATGGAAACCAACATCCCGGCTGACAATTAACGCGGGTCTGCGTTACGACACGCAGTTTTTGCCTGATCCTATTACGACAGATGCGAATAATTTTGCTCCTCGTCTCGGTATCGCGTACGCGCCTGGGAAAGGCAAGACAGTTTTGCGCGCCAGCTTTGGCGTTTACTATGATCGTATTCCGTTGCGCGCAACTTCCAACGCCTTGCAGCGCGATGGCGCTAAGTACAAAGTTGCCGTGCTCTCCTTCGGACAGCCAGGCGCGCCGGCGTTTCCGCAAACGCTGGCCGCGTTTCCCGCAAACCTGCTGGTTAGCATTACGACAATCGATCCGCAGATCGAAAGTAGTTACAACGAACAGGCGAGCCTGCAAATTGAACGCGAACTGAGCAGTTCAACTTCTGTTTCGCTGGGCTACTTACACACACGCGGTCTGCACTTGATACTCTCGCGCAACGTAAACGTGCCGCGGTTTCCCGCTTCGGCAGGCGTGCTCAATCTCGGCCGCCCCGATCCGCATTTCGCCAACGTCGTCCGCTTTGAAAGTTCCGGAGATTCCAGCTACGACGGTATGACCGTCTCGCTGAATCGACGTTTTCGGAGATGGTTTGGAGGGCGCTTGTCCTACACGCTGGCGAAAGCCTTGGACGATGCGGGCAACGCGTTCTTCTTTACGCCGCAGGACAATTTCAATCTGCGTGACGATCGCGGTTTGTCAGATAACGATCAGCGTCACCGGCTAACGTTGAGTGGAATGTTTGAGCCTCCCAACCAAACGGGCAAGACATTGGCCGCGCGGGTCGTCCGCGGTTTTCAGCTGAGTTACATCTTTAGCTACGGCTCCAGCCTGCCTTTCAATATCGTCACTGGCGCTGACCGCAACTTCGACACGAACTTAAATGATCGGCCAGTAGGCGTTGCACGCAATTCCGGTAAAGGCTTCGACTTCGCCTCACTCGATCTCCGGCTCAGCCGCCGCTTCCGCCTTAATGAGAAGGTGCAACTCGAAACCCTGGTCGAAGGCTTCAATGTGCTGAACCGCGCTAACCTGCAACTGCCGAACAATACATTTGGCATCGGCACCACGCCGTTGCCAAGCTTTGGTCAGCCAACGGCCGCCGCTGATCCGCGCCAGCTTCAGTTTGGTTTGAGGCTCAACTTCTAAACAAACTGTTATCGCGGGTCAGGCTTTATTTGGAGCGAATATTTTATTGCGCATCGGACGCATGCGATCGCATTTTGACGCGGTCAGCCTCCGCTGGGATGTGACTTCAACCATTCAGCCCGCAGCATGAAGCTGCCTTCCGTAACAACCCGATCACCAACATTCAAACCTTCCAATACTGGATAATAGCTATTACTCTCAGGGCCAAGCCGCACGGGCCGCATCGCAAAGACATTAGGATCGTTCGTAGTCACGAACACCACTTGTTGATTGCCCATGTTCTGTACTGCCGCTGCAGGTACCACCGGCACTGTCGATTCCGAACTCCCGAGAGCGGCGAACGCCACGTTCACGTACATGCCAATCTTGAGTTGCTGACCGGGATTGGCCAATTCAATACGTGCCTGTGCGGTTCGTGTTTGCGGATCAACCTTTGGATCAAAGTAAGATACCTGGCCCCGGAAGACACGACCTGGATAGGCGTCGGTGGTGATGCTGGCGCCGCTGCCTATATGAACCTTGCCGAGATCCTTTTCATAAACTTGTCCCACCACCCACACGCTGGACAAGTCAGTTACGCGCAGCAGTTCTTTGTTAGCTTCAATGACTTCGCCCGAATTGACGGTGCGACTGGTCACAGTGCCGGAAGCAGGTGCCGGTAAGCTGACTTCCGAACTGACCTGTGATGTAGAACGAAGCGCACTGACACGTTGAGAACTTAGTCCCAGAATCAAAAGCCGTTGGCGCAGATTGGCTAATTCCGACTCCGCTGCTTTCAACTTGCTGGTTGCGAGCTCTAACTCCTCGCGACTGGCCGCGCCGATCCCTACCAACTTCTCAGTACGCGCATGGTGCTTGTGATGCTCCTCCAACTCTGCGATTGCCGCGAGATATTTCGATTGAGAGTCGGCGAGGTCGTTGCTGGACACTACCACAACTGTTTGGCCTTTACGCACACTCTGTCCCAGTTCCGGCCCAACACTGCGGACAATTCCTCCGACAAGAGACATTACTGGGGTTTCGCGATAAGAGTTGGGCTGGACGACACCGGTTGTCTGTTGTCCGGTTGTTTCAGTAGACCTCCGCTCGCCCACTGTTTCGATCTTGATTCCTGCTCGTTGAGCTTGTTCTGGACCAATGCTCAGCGTTGATTCTCCAGGAGTGTTACTGGCTTGATTAGTAGTTTGATCTGGGCCAATGCTGCGGGGTGCCGGCACAGGTTGTCCGCCACCGCTGCGCGGGATGAATAGCCATAGAAGCAAGGCAATAGCTGCGACAGCTAGAACCGCAACGACCGCGACTATAGCGGTCTTTCTGCTCCGTTTCTCGCGATGGCCGTGAGCGGCAATCGCGGTTTCTTTTTTTGTTTCTTGTGCTTCGTTCATCTCTGTGTCACCTGCTGTCGGGTTGGCATCGGTGAAGCTATAGAGCGTTCAACCTCAACACGTGCCTTGTATGTATCTAACAGGGCGTCAATGTATCCGTTCTGCAAGTCGATAAAGCGTCGCTGCTCACCGAGGTAGTCAATCAGCGTCTTTGAGCCCAATTCGTACGTCTGCCTAACCACATCGAGATTAACGTTGGCTTGGTCCTTTACTCCGACTCGGAAGATCTCTGCAGCGCGTGCGGTACTGTTGTATCGCGCATAAGCTGACGCCACTTCCCGCCGCACTGTTAGTTCGAGAAACTCACGGCGACGCTTTGCTCCTTCCGCTTCTGCGACCGCCGCCTCGATTGCTCCCTGGTTCTTGTTGCGCACCGGCAAGTCAAGAGAGACACCAACACTAAAATAATGAAAGGTGCTTCGAATTGGGCTTAGCTGTCCCGCGTCGTTGATTCCATTCAGCGGGTAACTGGAATCCATTCGTTGATAGCCTGCGATTAAACTTGCATCCAGTCTTCCTTCAGAGCGTGCCTGTTCGATGCGAGCTTCCGCGAAACTCTCAGCGGCTTTCGCGAGTCTTAGATCCGGTCGCTCATATAGCGCTCGTTCAGTAGCGTCGGCGAGTGGCAACAAGGGAGCAATCACATCGTTGAAGTCTCCGCGCAGCCGCAGGGGCTCATCCGGCCTCATGCCGATGAGATTGCGCAGCTCCAGCATTTCTATCTGTGCTTTTCCTTCTGCGGTCTCGCGCATCGAACGCAGACGATTGAGTTCAACCAGAACCATATTCTGTTCTAATGGAGCGGTGCCTCCTTCAGTCACTCGGGCGGCTACGAGGTTATAGCTGCGCTGACTTGTTGCAATCAGATCCTCATCGAACCCCAGCTTGAGAATGGCCCCCAAGGCTTCGCCAAACTTGGCGCGGACATTAGCAGCTAGCATTCGCTCTCGATTGGCAACGTCTTGTCGTCGCATTTCGAGCTCGCGTTCAGCGACCCTGATCCGAGCTGATCGGCGCCCTCCAAGTTCCAGGGGCAACATCCCGTTTAACGTCGCGTTATTGTCCGTGCCCGTGATCGTCTTGGAAACACTTGCGTCCACTTTCGGATTAGCTCGCAGCGTCGCTTGCTTGACGAGTGCGCTTGCCGCGTCAATCTCTTGGCGCGCCGCCAACAATTCGCCATTGTGTTCAAGCGCATAAGTGACTGCCTCATCAACTGTAATGCCCGCTTGCGGGTCGAAGTATCTGGCAAGTGACGAGTTGGGTGGCGTGGACACGCTCACGTCGATTACAGACAATCGTTTTTCAGAATCGGCCTCACTCGATTGGGCCAGCACTGCGAAAGCGCTAGTGACAATCTGAGCGACAGCTAGAACCGCTGCGATTACGAAGGCTCTACCACTGAGATGTTTATTCATGAGTACTACCACTCTCTTTCTCGTTTCCCGAAGACAACCGGCGATCTGCGTCGAACCCTTTTCCGTCCGTCCCGTAGCTGAACTCGTCACTCATATTGCCACTTGCGCCTGCTGCGCCTTGTTTCTTTAACTGCCGTTCACGCAGCCAGAAAAAGATGACGGGCGTCACAATCAAAACATGCAGGAGACTTGAGACCATTCCCCCAAGAACCGGTGTGGCCAGCGGCTTCATAACTTCCGAACCCGCGCTGGTGCTCCACATGATCGGAAGCAAACCAGCCACGACTGTCGAGACCGTCATGACCTTGGGCCGCAAACGAAGTAATGCGCCCTCGGTCACTGCCTCCATCAAGGTCTTTCGAGTTAGTGCACCTACTTCTTGACGCTTTCTTTCCACTGCCTCCTCGAGATAGATAACCATCACAACGCCGGTCTGCACGGCGGTGCCGAACAGGGCGATGAATCCCACCCAAACAGCCACTGAGAAGTTGTAGCCGAGTGCCCAAAGCAGATAGATGCCGCCAGTCAAGGCGAATGGGACAGCGAGCAAGACATGCGCTGCCTCCATAACGGAGTTGTAAGTCATGTAGAGCAGCCCAAAGATGATGACCAATACTATGGGCATAACAATCATCAGGCGCTGGCGCGCGCGCTGCTGGTTTTCATATTGACCGCTCCAGTCCATGTAGTAGCCGGAAGGCAGTTGCACTTGGTTCGCAAGCTTCGGTTTGGCCTCGTCAACGAAGCTGCCTACATCGCGACCGCGGACATTAAGCAATACTGTTCCTCGCAGCAGCCCGTTCTCGCTGGAGATCATCGTGGGGCCTTCGACGGTGCGAACCTCCGCCAACTGCGCTAATGGAATGGATGCGCCCGCTGGTGAAGCAATTGGAATCTCGCTCAGGGCCGCGGGACTGCTGCGATACTCTTGCGCGTAACGAACGCGAACCGGAAACCGTCTGCGTCCTTCGATCGTGACGGTGAGGTTCGTCTCGCCGATGCCCTTTTCGATAGCATCCTGAATGGTCCCGACATCGATGCCGTAACGGGCGGCGGCCGGTCTATTGATATGAATGTCGATGTAAGGCGCGCCGCTGATCTGCTCCGGATAAACATCGACCGCACCTGGCACTGTTTTCACTACTTCAGCGACGCGCCTTGACAGTTCTTCGAGTTCCTTTAGGTCATTGCCGAAGATCTTCAGACCGACTTGTGAACGAATACCTGTCGAAAGCATGTCGATGCGGTTCTGAATCGGCTGTGTCCAGATGTTCGTAATACCGGGCATCGTCAGCTTTTCATTCATCTCAGAGATAAGCCTCTCGCGAGTCATTCCGGCTCGCCATTGTTCGGGAGGCTTCAAATGAACGATTGTTTCGTTCATGTTCACAGGAGCTGGATCAGTCGAGGTGTCTGCACGTCCGGCCTTCCCTACGCTCCATTCGACTTCAGGAAAACTCTTCAAGATCTCGTCTTGCTTACTCAAGATTCGGAGAGCCTCATCTACGGAAATGGCCGGATCGGTTACCGGCATGTACATGATGTCGCCCTCATTAAGCGGAGGCATGAACTCCTTACCAATTCCAGTCGCCAGAATGATCGCGCCAGTGAATAGCACTAATGCGATCGAGACCGTGATGAGACGATGACGCAAAGCCAACAGAAGCGCAGGCCGATAGATGGCATGCAGAAACCGCATTACGGGATTCGACTGCTCGGAGTGAAACCTCCCTCCCAGGAGATATGTGCAGAGCACCGGTACCAGCGTGACAGCGATGATCGTTGCGCCAAACATGGCGAACGTCTTGGTGAAGGCGAGCGGGTGGAACAATTTCCCTTCCTGACCGGTGAGCGAGAAGACCGGGATAAAGGCAAGGATGATGATCGCCATTGAGAAGAAAACTGGTCGCCCTACCAGCTTGGTGGAATCGCTGACCGCTTCCCAAACCTTCTTCCGGTCTGTGGGATCGACCTCCCGCTTTTCTAAAAAACGGAAAGCGTTTTCAGTGACTACAATTCCAGCGTCTACCAGCACTCCGATGGCTATAGCGATCCCAGCGAGTGACATCAGGTTTGAGCTGATGCCCATGTAGTACATGAAAAGAAAAGAAGTCAGGACTGCTAGTGGCAAGGGAATCGTGACTATAAGAATCGAGCGGAAGTGTGCAAGAAAAATGATATGCGCCAGCGTGACCAGAATTAGCTCTTCGATTAGCGCCCGTTTCAAAGTGTGAGTCGCGCGTTCTATGAGTTGTGTTCGATCGTAGAAGGGAACAATCTGCACTCCTTTCGGCAAGCCAGACTTTATAGCCTCAATCCTTTGCTTCACGCTCTGGATTACATCGAGCGTATTGACTCCGTAGCGCGCGATGACGACACCGCCTACGGCTTCTTTTCCATTCTTATCGAGTACTCCCGTGCGAAACGCATTGCCAAGCTTCACGTCCGCAACACCGCGTACATAGATGGCGGTTCCGTTCGCGGAGCCGATGACGATATTTGCAACATCATCAGTTGACTGGATCAGTCCAATCCCTCGGACCACGGCCCATTGGCCCGCTTGCTCTACGACGTTGCCGCCGACGTTGTTGTTCGAACGCTGAACTGCCTGGACGATTGTGGAAAGCGGGATGTTGTATGCGCGCAGCTTATTTGGATCGACATCGATCTGATACTGCTGCACGTAGCCGCCGACGGAAGCAACTTCTGCTACACCGGGCACCGAGTTCAACTGGTAGCGCACAAACCAGTCTTGCAGTGTGCGCAGATCACGCGGGTCCATCTCCCCAGACTCGAGCGTGTACCAAAAGACCTGTCCGACACCTGTTGCGTCAGGGCCGAGTGTCGGAACGACGCCTTCGGGCAGTTGCTTCGTGACCAGGTTCAAGCGTTCGAGGACGCGGGTTCGTGCGAAATAGAGGTCGATGTTGTCCTCGAAGATCACGTTGATCATCGAGAACCCGAACGCGGAACTTGCACGCACGACACGCACACCAGCTAAACCTTGCAGGTTAGTGACTAGCGGATAGGTGACTTGATCCTCGACCTCCTGCGGCGAGCGACCGGTCCAGTCGGTGAAAACGATGACCTGGTTCTCTGAGAGATCGGGTATCGCGTCGATTGGAGTGCGCGTTAGTGCCCAATAGCCCCAGAGCGCGAGAGCAAGATAGAGCACAACGACGAGTCCGCGGTTACGCAGACTCATCTCAATTAGCCGGTTGATCATGGCAGTATTCTCCTCAGACCGCCGTCGTCCTGCGGTCTATTTCTCAGAAACTACTGTGCTGTGACTGAGAAAGAGGTCTGCCCTTTTCCTGCCGGTCCTTCGTAAGACACTTGCGTCTGCCATTCACCAGCCACCTCAATGTTGGCCTTGGCACGGTAGACTCCCGGCGTATCCGTGGTCGTGAGCGTGGCCGGATCGTTCATTGGAGCCATCGAGGCCATCTGCGGCATGTGAAATGTTAGTGCCGCAGCGCCGACATCCACCGGCTTGCCCGACGAATCTTTGAACGTCACGAAAAACTCATCACTGCCATGTTTGATCTGGCCGGAAGGACTCGACAGGGTGACGGTTAGATTTCCGATTGGCGCACTCTTGATGACCTTGCCAGTGTCAACCGAGGACGTCTTGGAACCACAGGCTGCGACGAGAAACAGAAGTGCGAGAAGACTGAACGCGAGAATGTAATTGGACATGATATTCGACCCTCTAGGGAAATAGAGACCAACGCGCGTCACACGAAGACGCGCAACTCCGCTGCTCCTAACTGCGTGAACAGCGACGAGAAAACACACTAGGGCCTTGAAATCTCTAGATCAGAAGAGCGAGGTGTCGAATGTAGGCGGGATTAGAATACGGAGGAGGGCTATCTGCCCAACTTGAACGAAGAGATAAGGGCGGTGTCCCAACTACTGGTTGGACCGATGCTGGATGAATCGGGATTGCTTGGCTCGCTGACGGGCGCGGAAGCCGAGACTCGGTCGAGCCGGTGGTTCCGCTCTGCGAACAATTCAGAGCGCAGCACAAACGCGCGGTTGAAACTTCCGGCGTAAGGCTCTCGGCCTGGGCTGCCTTCTTGCAGCAATCCACCCCGGCCATCGCAGGCATGCTGCACTCCTCTTCGTTCGAATGCAATGGAATTCCCGAGGCGATGCCTGCGCTGAGGGTCGCAATTAAGAACAGATTTGTTATACGGTGCAGCATAGCCGAGTTCACTCTAGTGAAACGATCAATAGGCTGTCAAGACCAACCCCGGCAGCCTGAGATCTGCGGAGGTCGCAACCTCACCTCTGAGCCTCTTGACCTCAGGTTTTGCTGCGTCCTCAAGTGGCGGCCTCGATCGCTGTGACCCGAATTGTCTTGCCAGTGACGCGACCTGTAATCTTTACTTTCTGTCCGGCAAACTCACGCGCCTTTTCTTGTCTTATCAAGGTTGTAAACACGCTTATGGTCGCGATCCGCCAAAACGAACTTGCCATTCTTGACGCACATCAAGGTGCACGACTTGTCGTCGTCCATGCCGGCCATATGCTTGAGACCTTAATGATTATCGCTGATATATCCGACTACCGTCTTTGCTTGAACCTTCTTCTGAGCGTTGCCCGACATAGGAACCGCTAGTACCGTACTGAGTGCCAGCAGCGCTAACGTTATTCTTAGTAATGCTTTCATTTTTCCTCTCCTTCATTTGTTTTAGTCTTGCGGGATTTCATCTTGAACTGTCACGGTGTTTTTGCGGGAGCCGCCGCTGGCGTGCGACGCGGCGCGCTCGAATGCCAATGCACAATCTGCCAACGGCCATCGCGTTTCTCGAGAATCGCGGTTCCGAGTCCGCCTCCTTCTACGTGACGTGTCTTTCCGTTATCCGTGACGTCAGCGGAGATCGTGTACCTCAGTGTCGCCCATGCCGTATTGCCAGACATGTGAATCTTGATGTCGTTGAAACTGTACTTCGTGTCCTTCATCTCGCCCATCTCCGGAACCAGATGATGATCGCGATAATCCGCCCAGCCATAGTTCGCATGTCCGTTTTCAAAGACCGTCAGCGACTCATCGTTTACCCAGACCTTCGTCGCAGCGGCAAGGTCGTTCTTTTCGAAACTTGCAGCGCTTTGCGCTAACACGTCGCGCACTGCCACCTCATCATCTGTGCGAGCTGTTGCCTCATAAGAGATAGCGGCGATAAAACTAAAAACAGTCAACACGACAAGTACTGCAATTCGCGACTTATTCATGCTTATTGCGTTTTGCATTAAATTCTCCTCCACCTTTCCTAAGACGAAGCTACTGATTCGGCGGCTGGCTCTTCCCGCTCATATTTCCGTGCGTGCCATGCATCGCGCTCATGTCCATCTTGCCTGGCCGAATTCGGAGGAACAGCTTCCAGGAGACCGGATTACTACCGTAGATTTGATCCAGTATCGAAGGTTTTGAATAAAAGGTTAAATCGCTTCCAATCGCGAACGATACCTTCTCAGTGTTCCAAATATCGCGTGCGCCGCCGAACGTATAAGCGCCAATGCGAAACGACGGATGGTCGTCCGTGATTCCCAGGGCCGCGCGATCTACCGCACGCAGTAACTCATTCTTGTCCACCAGTTCCAGTCGCGTATACAGATAATTCTTGTCAAGGAAGTTAACCGACGACTCGAACGTGTAGCCGTTGAGATTATGCGTCTCTCCAGTACTACTGGTGTGGTTTCTTCCCCAAACAAAAGCAGAAGCCCAATTGCCACGATGCAGCGGTTTGTTGTAATGCACGGACGCCGTGGCGCGCCTGACGTCGGTATCTGGTTCCTGGCCCTCAGGGCTGCGAAGGAAACCATAGGACACCTGCATGGTCCAGTTGGCGTTCGGCATGATTGAGAGCCGTGCCGACCGCGAATTCCACTTGTGCGAATCGAAGTCGTAGCGATTCTCATCAGGTTCACGGCCGTTAAATATCGAACCTTCCAGCTTCAACCAGCGATAGGTGAAGCCGGTAGTTAAGACACCGAATGAGATATGAGTTGAATCCTGCAGGTGGTGCGCGAGCGTCGCCGATGGATTCTCCGACGCTGACATGCGGTGCATGAAGGCCACTGGCCCGAGAGCCGGCTCGCCGGGATAGCCGAAGTAAGTGAACCATGTTCCGCGCTCGCCCAGCGGCAGCGTGTATTGCGCCGATAATTCCATGAAGAGATCGTGCGGGTGCTGCCTGTCGATCAATGGTTGGCCTTTGTATGTCTCACCTGTCTGAAAGAGTAGTGGTGAGCCTCCCGGCGGAAAAGTGAAGGGTTCAAAACTGAACATGCCGCGCAACTGAACGGTGCCTTTACCCAGCTTGTGATAGGCCATCGGCATGAACCAATTCCCTGATTCGACCTTGGTTACGCCTCGCGGCCCACCCTGACGATTTATCCCAGCTACCAGATTGTAGTGAAACATCAGCAGCCAGTCGCCGGATTGCCTGTGATACATGTGCATTGGGCCTGACGACGGTTGCCAGGTTGTACCCGAGCCCATCGCACCCATAGACATGATGTTGGTATCACTCGATCCCACGCGAATGCCCATGTCCCCGCCGGACATCACCAACAGCGGTCCCATGTTCATAGTCCCACTTCCCATCGCGGGCATATTGTCCATTTGATGAGCCGGGGTACCCGGAGATGGACTCGCTCCAGCCGCAGGCATCTGCATTCCCGGCATATGCATGTGCGGCTCCTGCTTCTCAGGAGATGCTGCCGGCGTTGGTGATGTCGCGGGCATCTGCATTCCCGGCGTGTGCGTCTGGTTAGGCGCGGACTCTTGCATTGGCGATGACGACGTCTTGGGCGATGGCGTTGGCTGCGCGTGAGGGGTATTCATTCCCGGCATCTGCATCCCCGCCGGCATGTTACTCCGGTCATGCTTCTTTGCAGGCAGCTTTCTTCGTGCTGCCGGTTTCTGCTTGCGCGGCGTTACTTTTCTTTTCTGCTTCGCCTTTGGTTTTGGCTTGGCC
Source organism: Pyrinomonadaceae bacterium (assembly GCA_036507195.1). Lineage (GTDB taxonomy): Bacteria > Acidobacteriota > Blastocatellia > Pyrinomonadales > Pyrinomonadaceae > PSRF01. The sequence continues at coordinate 20,929 of DASXQM010000307.1, forward strand.
TGGTTCATGCCTGGCATGTTGTGGCCTTCATGTTGCGAAAATACGCTTTGGCCAATTGAGAACGACAAGATTACTGTGAGGGAGAAAATCAAATACTCGTACTGCGAGAATATCTTATTCATTATCCCCAACCTCGGTTGATGGCGCGGGCGTTCCCCGTAAAGAGAGTCGGAAACGCCCGCCACCATTTACCCCTCGTTTAACCTTTTGGCTTTTCCTGCGTGTCGTGCTTCATCTTCATGTCGCATGAATCACCGTTGCAGCAACAGCATCCTTCTTGCGCCGCCTGGTTTTTCGCGTCATGCTTCATCTTCATGTCGCATGAATCGCCCTTGCAGCAGCATGACGCCATTGCGCAACACGACTCCGCCTCCCTCTTTTGATCGCCGATTTGCGTCGCGTTTTGCGCAAAGCCGACACTTGAAAGAGCCAAGCCGATTCCGAGCACAAGGCCCAGAGCAAATCCTTTGAAGTTCTTCATTTGTATTCTCCTGTCTGGAAAGATCATTGCCTCAGGCCAGCGACCTGGTTCCTGGCGGGGCAGCCCCGCTGCGGCGCTGAACACACTGATCCCTGAGAACAGACCTTCTGGTCTGTCTGGTTGGGAGGACAGACAAGAATGTCTGTCGTAGGCAGATCTCTAGATCAGGAAGACACAGCAGCGGAGATAGGTGTGTCCGCGATTAGGTAAGAGGGGTGGTGGAGATAGAGACGTCGCTTGTTCCTGGAGAAGTGGAAGGTGAGCGCTGGCAGGAGTCTTCTCGAGGACTGTACGCGATGCGTCCGGTTTTGCTTTTGATAGAGCAGCCGTGGCGTTCACAGCCAACGGACAATCCATCATCTTAGACGACGTCGCGCCAAACTCCAGAGGACTTGTAGCGAGTGCTGACTCCGGAATCTTAAACTTAGCGGTCGGCTGCGAAGCAGACCTGGAAGTCGACTTGGCGGCAGACTTGCGGCCGTGGCTGGCGCAGCAGTCGTGAGCGTGCATCGAAGCACAAGCGTCTCCGGCTGCGACAATTGTCAAAGAATTTGTTGCGGTCAAAGAAGTTGTCGCCGACGCGGACTCGTTTGCTGCGGCAACAACCATGTTCTCGCAGCCAAGCAGGCAGCCGGCTCCCGCCATCCAAAGAGCAACAGTGAGCGCGAGTCCTACTCGAAGAATTCCGTTTAGAGAGAAAAACCTCATTGCGCTGCTCAGTCTAAGCCTAATACGCGTTTGCTGTCGAGCCACATCTGACGACACGTATGAACGTGAACTTAACTAGCAATCACCAAGCCATGCGTTGTCCAGGGAATTTTGAACGCGCCATCGGATTTTGCGAAGAATTGCGCAAACAAGCGCGCGAAAGTTCGCTTTGTATAGTGATTTTGAATCAAACCAAATGCCTGCTGGCATCAACCGGAGACTTTGGTTAGACTGATTTCCTGCTGTAATCGAACATCCGATTGAAAAAAGCAGAATTTCTACCGGAGAGGTTTAGCATGGAGATTGATAAGGACCATATTCAAACTCAAGATGAAACGGGCGAGCTGGCGCCGATAGATCAAGTCGAAGAGCGCGTCGAAGCTGAGATGAAGAGATTAAAAGGGGAAGCCAAGAAGCTGGTGGCGGATGGCTTGCAGGACGAAAATCTGGCGCAAGAGGGCGAGCGATTGATGGAAGAAGCCAAGCGCGAATTGAAACGGAAGGAAGACTGAATCGATCTCAGATCTCAAATCTCAGATCTCAAATCTCAGAAACCCGGTCAGTCAGCGGCGGCCTTCTCGTTGAGTGCTTCCTGAATAGCTTCTCTTATTTGTGGCGGAGTGTATACCGGATTGAAACCGACGAAGCGCTTAACGACCCGACCGCTGCGTGAAATTACAAAACTTTGAGGTATCGCGTCGCGGCCTTGCATCAGGGTAATTGCGACGTCCTGACCCGACCAGCCAACTCGATAATCCACGTCATAGTTGTGAACGAATTCGCGCACCTGATCAGCGGAGGTGTCAGGATTCTCAGTAGACAATCCGACCACTTCTAGTCCTTGCGAACGAAACTCCTTGTGCAGCTTGACCAGCTCCGGCGTCTCCAGCCGGCACGGACCACACCACGTAGCCCACAAGTTTACAAGCAAAACTTTTCCTGCGTAGTTTGAAAGCTTTATCGGCTCGCCAGTCACTGCTTTAAGTTCAGCATCAGTTACGCTGGCCGGCAACACTGTCAGCGGTGCAGGCGCGGCGTTTTTGGCAGAAGGGACGCTACCATTTCTGGCAACGCCTGGCGGGGACGTATGGGGTTCGTCCCTGGAGTTGCAGCTGGAAATCCCAAAAGCTGCCAGCAGCGAGAGCACGAGAATGGTGAAGGCAATCCGCGGCGGCGTCCACAGCGGTTTTCCAATATTATCTTTTTTCTTCGCTTGCATTTATTACCTGCTACTGATTAAGGCCAAGGATATCATTCAAACGACTATGTGTGTAACCTGAGTAAAACTGGGTGTACCTAATTTGAAATTCTCTGTGAAACAGAGAAAAATGAAAATAGGGCACTACCTAAAACTGCACAAACTAATAATTTGCACTAACGGCAACTACCGACTTTTCCCAAACCGGAAGGATTCGAGAATGACTGGGGCCTGCCCCTTTTCGCCCACATCTTCGACGCCGGATAACTCCGGCGCCAGCGAGGTTGTAAACATCGTGAGGATTGCGCCAGTCTTATCCCCTTCGACGCCGGTCGGCAGAAAAACCACGCGTCCCCATAGTTGTAGATCCCCTTTTACCGTGGCCTTCGAAACGCTCACCCATCTAAACTCATAGGCATCCAACGAATTAATTCTTGTCGGCCCTTCAGATACTTTGCGGTACTCAGGGAAGGCCTTGGCTAGACTCGCACTGAATTGCTCGACTAGCGCCGGAAAGTTGGGCAGATCAGACGCAAATGTTCCTTTGCTCTCATACCAACGAACTGCGAAGTTCTCTTGCGTGAAATCGGGCGGCAACCTTCTTTCAACTTTTGCAAAGTTCCCAGATCCAGCCGTTCCCGCCTTCGGGTCCACCACCCAGTTGTCGGGATAGTAAAACGAGAAATCGAAGTAGTGCTCGGCTAGTTTTCCGTCAAGGTTAGCCTGGGAGTTTTCAAACCTGGTGGTATTCGGAGGCGCTACAAACTCGCTTTCAGTTTTCTCACTCTCGGCCTTTGCCTCCTCAGGCGTCGGGTTGGCATTGTTGTTTACATTCTCGTTTTGACTCTCTCGCGCCACAATGGGCGGTTCAGCATTCCTCTGGTCAAGCCGAGGCTTGATTACCAGAAAGAACGCTGCGACAACAGCGCCCAGGCCGAGAACGAAGAGTATTGCCAATATGCCGATAATCAGTGGGAGCTTCGATCTCTGCTTCGGCGGAGCGCCGGCAACGGGTGGTAACGGGGCACTTTGTGGTCGCGGTAATGGCGCGCTTTGTGGTTGAGCTAATGGCGCGCTTTGTGGTTGCAATGGCGCACTCTGTGCCTGCGGTGATGGCGCGCTCTGCGGCGGCGGCTGGGAGACGGGTGGCGACGGGAAGTTAGGCGCCGTCGCTGAACCCGTGGGGCCGGTCTGTTTGGGAAATACAACTGTAGGAGCAGACGCCGCGATTGTTTCGTCAAAATCGGGCAGCGGGTTGCTATTCGGCCTTTCTGCCGCCGGCGCAACAGGAACTGACTGGTTGGCGGAACTCTGAATAGTCGCGTTGGGATCGAAAGGTTTGCCAGCCACTAATAAGCCGCCGTCGACGGTGCAAAACTTCTGATTGTCGTCGGGAAAACTACGATTGCACTTCGGGCAACTCTTCATGAGAGAGATCCGCTCCTTCTGAAATTCAGCTTGAGACTACCACCTCGCGAGGTCACAAGTCCGTACTAGTGCGCTTTGGCAAGTTTCTGTTCCAGTTCTTTGTTCGCGGGGTCGAGATCGAGCGCCCTTTTGTAAGCACGCGCCGCGCTGGGCTTCTTCTTAGCTTTCATGTAACCATCGCCCACGCCTTCAAAACCGTAGAGCCCGGCCAGTTGCTTAAGATCACCCGCTGAGGCAAACTCCGCAGCCCGCTCGTAAGTTACCTCTGCTTCATCGAAACGATCCAGCGCGAGATAGGTACGGCCAAGAAGATTGAAAGGCTGAAAGGCACGCGGACTTACTTCGGTCGCGAGTTTCAAATACGGCTCTGATTCCTGGTACCGCTTAAAAACCACCAGCATCCGGCCCATCAAATAAAGCGCGGTTGGATTTCGCTCATCGAGTCCGAGAGCGCGTTTCAATACCGGTTCCGAGCTTTGCCATTGCTGTTCCGCCTGTAGCGACTCGGCAATCAAGTTCAACGTCGCCGGATCTTTCGCCAGCTGCGTGGCTTTTTCATAAAGCGGCGCTGCCTCGTCCCTGCGTCCCAGTCGATTGAGGACTCGAGCGAGATGTGCATAGGCCACAGGAAACTGCGGGTCAAGTTCCACCGCGCGCCGGTAGGCATTCTCCGTCTCATTGTTGAATAAGCCACGCGCCTGCAGCGCAACTCCCAACCGATCCCAGGCGACTGCATTCTTTGGGTTCAGTTGCACCGCGCGCCGGGCAAAACTTTCAGCGTCGGCAAAACGTTTCGCATTGCTCGCACCCGTACGCGGTTGTACCAGGACCACACTCAACGCGACCAGCGCGTCCACATTTGACGGGTTCCACTGAGCGGCATTGCGGTAGGCTACCTCCGCTTCCTCCCAGCGTTGCTGATCGGAATAAATGTTGCCGAGACCGTAAGCCGCACGCCAATCGTTTGGTTTGAGTTTGAGAACGCTCTGGTAGGCGGCGTCCGCTTCGACAAAACGGCGCGCGTCGCGAAACCCATTTCCCTTGTCTAATAAGTCTTCGACACGATCGTCGGCCGCTGCATTCGTCGCTCCCGAGGTGCGCGAACCTGAACCGCGCCTAACCACCGGCGCTGGTTTGTTGCTGCGTTTTTTTGCTTCCGGGTTTTTAGGCCTGAAGATTCCGGCGGCGCCACCAACATCCACGCCGATGTCCTGTCCGGAAGCGCAGACCCCGGCCAGGGATAAACCCACTGGAACGGCTATTAATGCTAAGACACGAAAAATCGTGGGGGCTTTCATCGACTCTCTCCTGGTTTAACTCGCGATTGTAGTCTCAGACACACGCGATGATAAATTGGCAGATACTTCTTCACGGGGCTAATTGAACCGTGGCGGATTGTAGCTCAATTTGCGGGAGATGAGCTAATTGGGAAGTGTGTTGATGCTGGTTCGTTTAGACTACAGGCTTCAGCTTGTCTTCTTCGACGGTCAGCAAACTAAGGTTTGAACTTTTAACTCTCGTTACTCACCGGAGCGAACCAGGCGAAAACCGAAAGTCGGATGTCTCAGCGTCGGACTAAACCAATCTCGATATGTCGCCGAGATCGGTATCTGCGGGTCGTTTGGATCGCTTGCGTATGATCCGCCCCGTAAAACGATCCAGTCTTTGTTTGCAGCCGGGATCGGCAAGCCACTATAGACAGAGGCCCGGGAAGAGGTCCACTCCGAAACGTTTCCAATGAGATCCAACACTCCCCAGCGATTCTTCCCCTCCGGATAAGAACCCACCGGTCTGGGAGTAGCTCCCTTCACTACCGCCCGCCTTTCCTCAAACGAATCTCCCCAGGGGAAGGATTTGTACTGACCGCCATTGCGGGCTGCAAACTCCCATTCCTCTTCGGTCGGCAGACGGTAGGTGATTCCGTCTCGTTTTGAACGCCAATCAGCAAAGGCTTGTGCGTCCTTTGCTGACACGTTTCCAACCGGCCAGCGCTCCTGACCCGCCAATGGTTTTCCTCTGATCCAGTCGCTTGGTGTCTCGTAATTCGTGTCGCGCACAAACTCAGCGTACTCAGCATTGGTCACTTCCGTGCGATCCATAAGAAACTTCTGGACGGTAACGGCGTGTTCCGGCCGCTCCTGTGGCGGTCCATCGTTGCGGCCCATCTGAAACGTTCCGCCCGGAATCTCGATCAGGTCACCTTTGAATGGTGTGTTGGGCACGCTCGTGGGTGCCGGTGTCGGCTTGTTTGCGTTGACGTCCAAAGCAGTTGTCGGTGTCGATCGCCAAATGAAGTACGCAGCGGTGCCGCCGCCAAGCAGCAAAACAACCAGGACCACCGCGCCGATTATCAACAGCGAATTGCTCTTTGCCTTCGGGGGGATTGAAACTACCAACGGCGTCGCAGCACTGTCGTAAAGTGTAGCCGCCGGGCCGGGAAAGCTGTTGTTCCCGACCGTTTCCGTTTTGATGCCTTGCTGCACCCGAGTGGCCTCAGGATCAATCACAGTGGTTTGAGGCACCGGAGGCATGCTGGTAGCCAGGCGCGCCAGACGTTCTTCGAGTTCTTTCGCCTGACGCTCGACGCGTTCCATTTGTTCGCGCTGCTGGCGCTCGCGTTCTTCGCGCTCTTGCCTCTCCTTGAGAAACCGTTCTTCTTCCAGTTTTCGCTGGCGCGCTTTCTCTTCGTCAGCTTTGCGCTGCTCTTCAGACTCGCGCGCAATTCGTTCTTTTTCCCTTTGCTCGCGCTCAAAAGACTCGCGTGAGGCCGCAAGCTTCGCTTGTTCTTCGCCGCTCAAAGCTGATGAACTAATTGTTCCGTCCATCAAGTCAAATGCCGACTCGGCAGTTGTCTGTTGCTGGCCGCCGGTAGTTGAGGCAGGTGCATAAATCGTTTCGTCCGGAGTGACAGAACCGGTTTGCCGTCCGGACTGTGCGAACATTCCGCCAGCCGCCACCGCTTCTCTCAGCTCGGCGATAAAAATCTCAACAGATGGGGTCCGCGCGGAAAGTTCCTTTTCCAGCGCGTGACGCACCACAGCCTCGAGCCGCGGCGGCACCTCAACGCCCACTGACTTAAAACTCGGCGGTGGCAACGTGAGGTGCTTCTTCATGATTGAGGGAATCGATGAACCTTTGAACGGCACATCTCCCGCGAGCATCTGGTAAAGAATAATCCCCAAGCTATAGATATCGGCGCGCGCGTCCGGTTCATCGTCCGACCATTGTTCAGGGGCCATGTAAAAAGGTGAGCCCATCATCCCGCTGGTCTTCGCTTGCACAAAAGAGCCGAGCAATTCACCGGACTTAATCTTTGCCAAACCAAAGTCGAGGATCTTCAAACCTTCCGCTACCGGCTGTCCGGTTTGCGTCATGATGTTCAAGGGCTTCAGGTCGCGGTGCACAATGTTCTGCCGGTGTGCCGCTCCAACACCGGCGCCAATGGCAGAAGCAAATTCCAATGCCCGTGCCGGTGACATCACTTTTTCTTCGGCAAGGATGTCCTGAAGCGATCGCCCGTTAACAAACTCCATCACCAGGAAAGGCATCGTGCCGCGCACGACCCCAAAATCAGTAACAGCGATAATATTTTGATGACGGATGGCCGCCGCGGCCAGAGCCTCCTGGCGAAACCGAGTGACCAGCATAGGATCGTTGCCGACTAAATCCGGCAAGATTACTTTGATGGCGTGGGACGTTTTGAGAAAGATATGTCGAGCTTGAAAGACGACTCCCATCCCACCCTGTCCTAATCGTCGCTCCAGCTGATAGCGCGCATCGAGGATGGGTTCGCCGATCAGCGATGGCGTGGTGGCATCGCCGTCCTGCGGACAATGGTTGACTTCATCGGGGAAACAGCGCCTACAGGCTGGACATTCTTTCATTTATCGGCTCAGTACAATGCGGAAAGACGGCAAGAAGGATTCCGCAACTACACGCAAATATGTCAGTCGCAGATTGATTCTAACGGCTGGAATGGGGAGCAAGCAACCAACAAAATGCCTTCCAGCAAGGCTTTGAGGTCAGAACAAGCCTCGTTCCAACATGGTTTTAGCGCACGACGACGTTGACCAAGCGTTGCGGTACAACAATAACTTTGACGACCTCGTGCCCATCAATCAGGCTGCGAATCTTCTCGTCGTTGAGAGCCGCGGTGCGCAGTTCTTCCTCGGTGACTTCCGGTGAAGCCAACAGCCGGGAGCGCAGCTTACCATTTACCTGAATCGGAATTTCCAATTCTTCCTGGCGGGCTAACTCCGGATCGGCCTGCGGCCAGTGCGCCGACTTCAACAATCCGCCCTCATGCCCCAAATTCTCCCAAATCTCCTCGGCAACATGCGGCGAGAAAGGAGCGAGCATGAGCACTAGAGTCTCCAATGCCTCATGCACCGCAAAGACGTCCCCTTCTGAAGCCGTACCCGGATCGGCATTAAAGTCGCTAAGTTCATTGAACAACTCCATCAACGCCGCCACGATCGTATTCAGGTGCAGCCCTTCAAAGTCGCTCGTAACCTTTGCAATTGTCTGGTGAGTCTTGCGTCTTAATGCTCGTGCGCCGGGGCTCGACGCTTCGCCAGGCGTCGTAATTCCGATGTTCGACAACCGTTCGTGCCAACGCCAAACCATCGTGTAAACGCGTCGCAGGAATCTGACCGCGCCTTCGATTCCCGTCTCCAACCAACGCAGTTCGTTTTCAACCGGCGCCGCAAAAAGAATGAACAGACGCGCCGCATCCGCACCAAAAGCCGCAATCATTTCGTCGGGATCGACACCATTGCCCAGACTCTTCGACATGGCCTTCCACTCATCAGTTCCTTCAACGCGATTTGTGACCATTCCCTGCGTCAGTAGTTTCTTCACCGGCTCGTCAAAGGAAACGAGACCGATGTCGCGCATAAACTTCGTCCAGAAGCGCGTGTAGATCAGGTGCATGACGGCATGTGAGTCGCCACCGATGTATTGATCGACTGGAGTCCACTGTTTGACGATCTCTGGATCAAACGGCGCCGACTCATTGTGCGGGTCGCAATAGCGAAAGAAATACCAGGACGAATCCACAAACGTATCCATGGTGTCGGTTTCGCGCTTCGCCCCGCTGCCACACGTCGGACAGGTCGTGTTCACAAAGTCTGCCACGCCCGCCAGTGGAGATTCACCTGAACCTGTAAACTCCGCATGATCAGGTAACCGAACAGGCAAATCCGTTTCAGGCACCGGGACCATTCCACACTTTTCACAGTAAATAATAGGAACGGGCGCGCCCCAGAAACGTTGGCGCGAGATACCCCAGTCGCGAATGCGAAAGGTCACAGCCGCCTGGCCAAAGCCGTGCTGTTCGGCGTGCCGCGACATTTCCACAATCGCGTCCTGCGAAAGTTTCCCGCTCCAATCTCCCGAGTTGACCAGAATGCCGTAATTCGTGAATGCATGTGGCATCGCGATGGATTGATCCTCGCTCAGAGAGTCATGGACGATTGATTCCTGCGCGTGCGAGATGCGCTCGATCACCCGACGGATTGTCAGCGAAAATTTTTGCGCGAATTCGAAATCGCGCTCGTCATGCGCCGGAACGCTCATCACCGCGCCCGTGCCGTAATCCATCAGCACGTAATTTGCCACCCAGACCGGAACGCTCTCGCCACTGAAAGGGTTTACGGCCAGAACACCAGTGTTGATTCCCTCCTTCTGCTCATCCTCCTCAAGCACGCGGCCGCGGGCAGTTTTTTCTGACGTCACCTTCCGGGCAAACGCCATCACCTCGTCCTTTAATGGTGAAGCCGCGAGCAAGTCATCAATGAGCGGATGCTCGGCTGAAAGAACGATGGAGGTAGCCCCAAAGATGGTGTCGATGCGCGTCGTGAACACACGAATCTTCGTATCGCTGTCCTTGACTGCGAAGTCGACATACGCACCTTCGCTACGGCCCACCCAATCGCTCTGACGCTTGAGCACCTTCTCCGGCCAGCCAGCTTCAATTTCCCTGATATCCTCGACGAGCTGTTCCGCGTATTCAGTTATGCGCAGAAACCACTGCTCGAGATCTCGTTTCTCCACTGTGGCGCCGCAACGCCAACAGACACCGCCAGAAGACTGTTCATTTGAAAGTACGGTGCCTTCCCTGGGACACCAGTTAACCGGCGACTTCTTTTTGTAGGCCAGGTCGCGCTCGTACATTTTCAGAAAGAACCACTGGTCCCATTTGTAGTAATCAGGACGGTGCGCGGCAATTTCGCGCGACCAGTCGTAGCTGATTCCCAAACGCTTGAGCTGCCCGCGCATGTGGGTAATGTTTTCTTCCGTCCAGTCGCGCGGATTCACCCCGCGCTTGATTGCGGCTTGCTCAGCCGGCTGTCCAAAGCTGTCCCAACCAATCGGGTGCAGCACGTTGAACCCTTGAAGACGCTTGTACCAGGCCAGCGCATCACCAATGGAGTAGTTGCGCACATGGCCCATGTGCAAAAAACCTGACGGGTAAGGCAACATTTCGAGACAATAAAACTTGGGGCGCGGGTCGTCTTCAGTCGCCTGGAAGGCTTTGGTCTGCTCCCAGTGTTGCTGCCACTTGTTCTCTATGTTTTCCGGAAAGTACTTTTCGTCCATGATTCTTTCTATCCTAAAGGTGTCTACACTTAACATGAATTCTGACGAACGCACAAAGCCCAGGTGCTTTAACTTTAAAGTTGTGGTAGGGACGCACCCTAATGTGCACTCTGGGCCGACAAGCAGGCCCGCGACTAAATGTTTGGAGGCGACTCAGGCTCGCCTGGTTACAAAATTGTTGAGTAGAGATTCGCCGCTCCGCTAAACCGCGCTGTGGAGGGCGCGGCGCTGAAGCGGCACCGTTAGGAGGAGTTTGGTGAGTTGTAAGAAACGGGTCATACGAAATAATAGCTTCAATCTGTTCGGCTATGTTAGCCCAACTCTCGTTTCAGTGTCCAACCCCATTGGTTAAGGATTACTCCTGGGCTTGAGTGACTTAAGGATTCACGAGATCATCCAGGATGGCGTCAGCGATTCCCTGGGCAAGCTCACCTCGCACGATTGCGGCGTTTGGTCCGGTATTCAAAAGAGCGTCAACCGCCGCCACATCAATGAATTCGACCTCAATCATGCAGGCGCGACAGTGGCCGCCGGTGGTGTTGCCGAGCTCAACGTCATTCAAAACGCCCAGCTTCTGATCCTTCACACCTCTATCCTTGGCGCTGGGATCGTGAGCCCTGAGCACGCCGAAAGCGGCACTCTGTATCCGGGTTGCGAACTTCTTATCATCGGCGTGATTTACATTTCCGTCTGCCACGCCACGGATCAGTGTCTCCGTGCCTCGAGTGTGATGGTCGAAGCCGTTGAAATGGAGACTTAAGAACCGATCCGCATGATGGGATCTGGCAACGTTTGCCCGAGCGGCCAGTCTCAGGTTCCTGTCTGTATCTCGCGTCATCAGAACAGTGATGGTATGGCCCCCACCTTCTGCCGCAGTTTGCAGAGCGTTTTTTACCAGCAAGCCCAATTGCAGTGTCATGTTCTTTTCTTTGGCGCCGCTTAGACTGACAGCATGATTAGCATCCGAGCCTCCGAGTCTGGGACCGGTTCCACCGTGGCCGGGATCAATAACAACTGTGGCATTGATCGACATGTTGGACCTCCTTCGGAAAGCGTGAGTCATTGACTAGCGAGGAGTGCGAGCCATTGTGAAGATTTCGAGCAATGCGAACAGCAATGGATTCAAGACTAATAATCTACCTAATGATCTCTGTCAAGAAGATCTTTCCGGCCGGTATCGCGACCTTCAGATTGCGCTAACCATTCACGAACGAGCGAAGGATCTCGAGATTTTTTAGATCCGCGCGCGGATCGTCGTAAGGTGTTTCCAGGATGAAGGCGGCGTGGGCGAATTTAGGGTGCTGGGCCACACGGCGAAGGGCATCGCCGCCAATGTGGCCTTCGCCGATGTGCCAGTGACGATCGACTCGCGAATTGTAAGCAGCGCGAGAATCGTTGAAATGAATGGCGCGGACGTGGCGGGTGCCAACCGTACTTTTAAGTTTATCAACCAATGCTGTCAGTCCGTCTTCCTCGCGAATATCGTAACCGGCGGTGAATGCATGCGCGGTGTCGAAGCAAACGCCCAGCGGAATCTTCGGGCAGCGGCTTATGATCTCGCGCAGATGCTCGAAACGATGGCCGATACATTCGCCCTGTCCCGCCGTGTTCTCCAGAAGAATCCTCAGTTTACCGAGATTCAGCCGCCGGCAGGCAAACTTAATACTATCGGCGCAAGTGCGAATTCCGTCGGCTTCACAGGCACCGCGCGCGCTGCCGGGATGCACCACCAGGTAGTCGACACCAAGCAGGATTGCCCGCTCAATTTCTTCGCGAAAAGAAGCGCGCGACTTTTGCAGCATGAGATCGTCAGCGGCCGCTAGGTTTACGAGATAGTTGCAATGAATGACTACTGGTTTGAGTTTGGTTAGCCGGTGAACTTTCTTGAATAAAGCTATATCGGCGGGTGAAAGTGGCTTCGCGGCCCAGCCGCGCGGATTCCGCGAAAACAATTGCACCGTGTCGCAGCCAATCTCTTTCGCGACTATAAGCGCGTTGTGTAATCCACCCTTGATTGGGGCATGGAAACCAATTCTGGGGGCATGCTTCTTCTTGTTGACTGCCATTTTCCGAATCGTTCACGCGATACTCAGTGTGTCTCGCGACCAGTGCGGCGGCGGAGCCGCTGAGCGACTACGTTGCCAGTTAATTCCTGTCCCGCCTACTCGGCCGGAGAGAAGGTCAAGATGGAACGCCTGGTCTACTTCTGTACTTCTTCCATCACGCGCAGCATGTTACCGCCGAGAATCTTGTCGACGTCTGTTTCGGAGTAGCCGCGTCGCAGCAATTCGCGGGTGAGGTTCGCCAACTGCGAAATATCAGCCAGGTCAGCGAGAGTCGACTGCACCCCATCGAAGTCTGATCCCATTCCCACGTGATCGATGCCAACCAGCTTCACAACATGATCGATATGATCGACCAACCGGGAAATGGTGACAGGCGGCAGCCGCTTAGCAAACTCTTCGCGTCTCACACGATCACGCGCCAGTTTCTTGTGCGCCGCGTCGCCCTTCTCTTCTGCGGAAGCACGCTCGACCCTCGGAGCTATCGCAGCGTCAACCTGCTTCTTCTTTTCGCTCCAGCCTGGCTCCAAATGTTCCGGATAGAAGATAACGTTCACCACGCCGCCGGTCCTGGCTAAAGCGCTAATCATATCGTCGGTAAGATTCCTGGGAACATTCGCAATCGCACGGCAACCGGAATGCGTTGCAATCACTGGTTTGGTAGATGTGTTCACTATGTCCCAGAACGTCGGGTCAGAAACGTGAGAAACGTCAACCATCATGCCGAGGCGGTTCATCTCGCGGATCACAGCCCGGCCAAAATCATTCAAACCGCGTGTGCGGCCTATCTCATCACCAGAAGAGCCGGCCCAGCTTGTGCTGACGCTCCAGGCGGGCGACATGTAACGCACGCCCATTTTGTAATAACGCTCGACGTTTTCAATCTTCTCATCAATCGCATAGCCGCCTTCGAGACCGGTTAACGCCGCCAGTTTTTCGTCCGACGCAATGCGGCGTATGTCAGCGGCTGTGGTCGCGAGTTGCCAGGTCTCCGGGTACTTTTCGGCCAACGAGTGCACTGCCGCAATCTGATCGTCTGCCCGCTTAATCGCCCGTGGCCCGCCGCCGCCAAACAGTTCCGGCTCGACCCAAATGGAAAAGAACTGCGCGTCGAGTCCACCCTCACGCGCGCGCACCGAATCGAAGTGCCCATCTGGAAGCCGGTGGGCCAGATCCACGTGTTCGTCCACAAGGCGCTGTGGAGTGTCGGCGTGCATATCTATGGCAATCGCGCGTCGATGAATCGCGATTGCGTCGTTGGCCTTACTCACTTCGTGGTTTGCGGCAGATCCTGGTGTAGTTTTTTCAGTCATACGACAATTGTTAGAGAGAATTGAAAGAAGAATTAGGACTGCGAAAATCAGGCGGCGAATTAGCCGCCAACCTGGCCTCTGAATTGGATCGCGCGGTGGATACGTCTCATTGTCACCGGAAAGCATGAATGATTAACAGTCTTTTCTAAAGTGCAGCGGCATTTTGATGGTACTTTGCCAACGCGGTTGAATCAAGCACGCCTCGGTACGCAAACTTGCCAAGAAAGTAGACTTACTGTATCGTGCCATGTTCCCAATAGCCCATAAACGAGCCCTTTCTGAAATGATAAAGACTCTTGTAGAATTGGTCGTCAATAAACCGTTTCTGCATACGATGTGAAGTTAGAGTTTCCTCGCCGCCGTATCCCGAAATTGATTCCGGAAGGAGTAGAACAATATGTTCTCAAAAGAAGGCAAAGCGAAAGATGCGGCAAGTCCGCGCATTTGCGACGTCGTTTGGCACGATGGCCAATTTATAAAGTGGCACGACGCCCGCGTGCATGTGATGTCACATGTTCTTCATTATGGCTCGAGCATCTTTGAGGGCATTCGATGTTATGCGACCAAACAAGGTCCCGCAATTTTCCGCTTGCAGGAACACATGCAGCGCTTCCTGAATTCAGCGAAAATCTACCGCATGGACCATACCTGGAAGTTGGATCAGTTATGCGATGCCTCTGTCGAGTTGGTCGCGCGCAGCGGTTTGGAGCAGTGCTACATCCGGCCCATTCTCTTTCGTAGCCTCGATGAAGAACATCCGGCCTTCGGCGTTAATCCCTTTCCCAACCCGCTAGCCTGTTACATCGGTGCCTGGGACTGGGGCAAGTATCTTGGAGATGAGGCCATCGAAAAAGGCGTGGACGTTTGCGTTTCAACCTGGAATCGTCTGACGCCAAACTCAATGCCGGCTATGGCCAAGAGCGGCGCAAACTACATGAATTCTCAGCTAATCAAGATGGAGGCCCTGCTTAACGGCTTTGCGGAGGGCATTGCGCTCGATGACCGTGGCTATGTTTCAGAAGGGTCGGGTGAAAACATTTTTGTAGTGAACAATGGCGTCGTCTTAACGCCACCTCTCTCGTCGTCGATTCTGCCGGGAATTACGCGTGACAGCGTGATTCAAATCTGCCAGGAACTGGGCATAACCGTTAAGGAGCGAACCATTCAACGCGCCGCACTTTACGTTGCTGATGAACTTTTCTTCTCCGGAACGGCCGCCGAGATCACTCCAATTCGTTCTGTCGATCGCATTACGGTGGGCGCGGGCGGTCGTGGCGAGATAACTGAAAAAATTCAGAAAGTTTTCTTTGAGATCACCAAGGGAGAGCGAAAAGCTCCCGGCAAATGGCTCACCTACGTGAACACATCAAGCGGCACACAACCGGGCAACAATGGGTTCGAGGCAGAAAAAGCGACGGATGTCAGCGTCAGTAACCAAACGGCCGAGCCGGTGATGAAATTTCAGACAGCGGCCAACGCGACTGATTAAGACCAGCTTTTCCCTGAAACACCAGCGGCGAGCGAGGCAACTTGCTCGCTGCTTTGTTTTCCCCTTCACCCACTTTCTGAAACCGGGTGGTGTCTTAAACGCGACTTCTCTGTGCAACCTCTGTGCTCTCTGTGCCTCTGTGGTGGAGAAAGCCTGGGAAGACTCGCCACAGAGACCGGCGAGAGCAAAGAGGTTGCACAGAGAAGACGTCAATTTAAGACACCCCCTTAAACCGATAAACGTTGACGCTGCTCATACCTACAGGCTATATTCACTAGAGCATTACCCGCCTACGGTCGTGGCGATGCCCGCAAGTTAACCCCAGCGCTCCTTCCGGCGCAAAAACCAAGGCACCCTTAGTCCCAGTTTTCTTAAGTTTTGAAAGGTTCCCTCCCTTATGCCCCTGAAAATTGACGATCTGCTACGAGTTGCGGCCGGTCACGGCGCGTCCGACCTGCACCTGAAAGTCGGCTCCTTTCCCTTCATGCGCATGGCAGGCGAACTACGCCCCATCGCGGATGCTCCCCGGCTAAAGCCGGAGGACACTCTCGACATGGCCTTCTCCATGATGTCTAACCGTCAGAAACAACGGTTCAAGGACGTCTCCGAATGTGATATCGGGTATGGCGTCAGCGGACTGGGCAGATTTCGCGCGAACATCTTTCAACAACGAGGCTCCGTGAGCATTGTCCTGCGCGTTATCCCAGACAAAACAAGAAGCTCAGCCGAGTTGGGACTGCCGCCGGTCATAGATCGGGTGACGGAGGAACGTCGCGGACTGATTCTTGTAACCGGCTCAACCGGATCCGGTAAATCCACAACCCTGGCGGCGATGATCGACAGAATAAATGCGCAGCGCAGTGGACACATTGTCACCATCGAAGACCCAATCGAGTTTCTGCATCGCGACAAACTATCGTTTGTGACGCAACGTGAAGTCGACGTTGATACCAGATCCTTTGCTGAAGCGTTACGCGGAGCCTTGCGACAGGACCCGGACGTGATACTCGTCGGCGAGATGCGCGATTACGAGACTATTGAAACAGCTTTGACTGCAGCCGAGACTGGTCACCTGGTACTTTCGACGCTTCATACGCTGGATGCAACCGAGACCGTAATGCGAATCGTTTCGTCGTTCCCCTCACACCAACAAAAATCAGTGCGCATTCAGCTTGCCGGCATTCTCAAGGCCGTTGTCTCCATGAGACTGGTTCGCGCTGCCAAGGGCGCTGGTCGCGTTCCCGCGATTGAAGTAATGGTCTCAACCGCGCTAATTCGCGATTACATAATCAATGAAGAAAAGACGTATATGATTCGTGAGGCAATTGCCGCGGGCGCCTCACAGTATGGCATGCAGACTTTTGATCAGTCGCTGTTTCAACTTGTTCAGTCCGGACTTATCTCGATGGAAGAGGCGCTACACAACGCAACCAATGTCGACGAGTTTAAGATGCGTGTCTCCGGAATCCTCTCGGCTGAGCAGGCGATCAACACGATGCGCTCTGGTCCAGCCGTGGCTCCGCCAGCCTCCGACAGTCATGATAATGAAGATATGTTGATCGAACGCTGAAAAAACAGGCGGCAGGAGCAGGAGGCAGTCGGCAGAAACTAAAAACCAGAAGTGCGCGCACTCTGGGTCCTCTCTGCTGTCAGCTACTGCCGTCGGCTTGCAGTTTCACTGCTCCGCCATAGTTGACAACGGCGCCAGCGGCAGTCCAAAAGTCTGGGGATTTTCCCCGATGATGGCGGCTGCGAAAAATCTAGGCACATACCCCGCGTTCTCGTTGCGAAACGTTTCATCCAGTGTTTCGCGGTTGGCAAAGAGCGTCCAGAAATTTCTCTCGTAGTTCTCTGTGTCTCTTAGCTCCCGCAAAGTGTTCCGCACCCATTCCGGACCGCGATTATAACTAAGCAACACCAGGGTCACGCTTTCCGAATCCTCCCCCAGCTCGGCCATGCGATCCGCGATGTAGTGGGCCGCAGCGGGCGTCATCTTTTCCACATCACACATGTCCTGACGTGCGACGCCGTAGTTCTCCGCCGTCTGTGGCATAAACTGAAACAGACCCTTCGCTCCGAAACTATTCTCATAACAGTTTCGATATGCCGACTCGATGACCGGCAAATAAATTCCGATAATGACCGGCACCTTACGAGCGGCAAACGAACGAGCGATCAGCGGCGCGTATGGCAGCGCCCGCGCGTAGACTTCGCTCATACTTTCCGAGCCCGGATTGGCTGACCGGCCGTTGCGGGCCGCGTAATTGTCCACGTAGGCCTTGATAACCCGGACGGCGTCTTCGTTAAGCTTTACGGGACGATCGCCCATCATCGTTGAAATGCGCTGCTCTTGTGCGTCAACGAAATTGAGCTGTTCCGCTTCACTCATCTGCGAATAAAGCTTTGCCGTAGTTGGCGCGATTGCCAACACGGGAGGACCACTCGATCGCGGCTGCAACGCCCAACGCCGGTAGAATATGGGCCCGGCCAGCACCGCCAGCAGCAACACTAATGCGCCGAGCACGGGCCACGCATAACGGGGTTGTCTCACGACTTGGACAGTCTCTGGCAGGGTCTTTAGCCGTGCGGCCCGCTGTGCGCCACTGTTCGGTTGTTCTCTGGCACTTCTCAATTCCGAGAGCAAATCAGTGGCCGTGCGATAACGGGTCGTCATTTCCTTGCATAAGCACTTGTTGACGATCTGTTGCACTAGTGGTGGTACGGAATACTGATTACTCACTTCGGAGAGCGGCGCGGGTTCGCGCTCGAGAATAGCCACCATCGTGTCCATGCGCGTGGCCCCAATGAACGGCAGGCGCTGCGCCAGCATTTCATAAAGCACGACACCAAGGCTCCAAATGTCGGTGCGTTCGTCTACCGGAAGCGCTCGCGCCTGCTCGGGTGACATGTAGCCGACCGTCCCCATTACCAGACCTGCCTCGGTGTGTGTCCTGAAGCCGGGCCGGGTTTCATTCAAGTTGTCGGCAGTTTCTGGCTCGATCAGCTTGGCTATGCCGAAGTCCAGAATCTTTACCAGACCGTCGCTGCGCCGCATGATGTTCTCGGGCTTGACGTCGCGGTGCACGATACCGGCAGCATGCGCGGCGGCGAGCGCTGAAGCAACTTGCTCTGCAATATCCAAAACTTCTTCTAGCGACAACTCCTGTTTCCCGGCCATCTCGCGGATTGTTTCTCCGTCAATAAATTCAGTGGCGATAAAATAAATTCCATCACTCTCTCCCACTTCGTGAATCGTGAGGATGTTGGGATGATTGAGGGCTGACGCAGCGCGCGCTTCCCTTTGAAACCGACGCAAGCGGTGGTCGTCCGACGCAAAGTAAGCCGGCAAAATCTTCAAAGCGACGAGGCGGTCGAGTCGTGTATCCTCGGCAAGATAGACTTCGCCCATTCCACCCACGCCCAGGCGCTCAATCAGTTTGTAAGGCCCGATCGAGCGTCCGAGCTTGCTGTCGAGGTCGTCGCCAACTAAAACGCGCGCATTTTGCACGAGCGCCGGTTGTTCAATGAAGTCACCCGCTTCGTCATAAGCGTCAATCAGCGATGTTGCTTCCTCCTTCAACTTAGGGTCGCCGAAGCAAGCGTCGTCGAGGAACGAGGCGCGCTCATGCGGCGCGCGATCAAGCGCCGCCTGCAACACGTTCTCGATTTTTTGCCATTGTTCAGGAGTCATTGAATTTAAGGATGAAGGCGGAAGGATGAAGGATGAAAAATAGGAAATGAGAAATGGAAAATGGAAAACTTGGTTTCTTCCTTCATCGTTCCGCCTTCATCCTTCATCCTTCATCCTTCTAAACAGCCATGCTTTTGCCACACGCCAATCACGCCTTACGGTCATCGGTGAAATCTCCAAAACCTCCGCAGTCTCATCAAGGCTTAACCCGCCGAAGTAGCGAAGCTCGACGACCTGACTCTTACGCGGATCGAGTTTGGCCAATTCATCGAGCGCTTCGTCAAGCGCCAACAGCTCCGCAGCGCGGGGCTTTGTCATCAGGACCGCTTCTTCTGTTGCGAGAGCTTCATCAAAAGCAATTCGTTGGGCCTCGCCGCCGTGTTTGACGTAATGCCTGCGCCGCGCATAGTCAATTAAAATGTGGCGCATAACCTGGGCGGTCACGGCAAAAAAGTGCGCGCGATTCTGCCAGTTGATTTGCTGCTTACCGGCCAAACGAAGATAAGCCTCGTTGACAAGCGCCGTAGTTTGCAGGGTATGCCCTTCGCGCTCGCGCTGCACGTAGCGGTGTGCAATGCGTCGAATCTCGTCGTACACCAAGGGGGTCAACCGACCGAGCGCGGCTCTGTCTCCCTCTCGCCATTCGATTAGCAGTCCCGTCAAGTCATGGCCCGCGAGGCCATCAGTCGTAATCGTCGCCATTGCGCGAGATTCTAACACCGGTTGTCCGGCAAACTTCACTTGGTCGCTAAGTCATTCTCCTTGAGAGTCGGCAACCTAAATTTTTGCGAATTTGCGTGAACACTTTCGCCTCGATTTCTCGCTTACCAGTTTTCTTGACGAACACTCTCAACTTGATTTCTCGCTTAACTAACTGGAGACGACTTTGCAAACGCTATGTTTTTTCAGATCAAACAGACGAGGAACCAAAAAGATGAAATTCCAAAAGCTGCTTCTAATACTGTTAGCCTTGACCATTTCTTTCGTAACCAGCGTGCAGCGAACCCATGCGCAAAAAACGCCGTCTGGTAAGGCTTACCAACAGATGACGCCGGCCGAACGCTCGGCCTTTGTTGCTGAACAAGCCCGACACATCGGACGCGAAATGTCGGGAAATGAATATGAATTTACGCCTGATTTCGTGACAGACATTCAGCAGGCAATCAATCAATACGCGCGGCGCATCGGCAACAATGGCGGCGATCATTTGGGAAAAGGCGATGCGCGCCTGGTCTTCGAGCGGGCTCAGGCTCAGGCGCCGACGCTGATCGCCGCTTTCAAGGCCCGCAACGTGTCGCCGCTCTTCGGCCTCTACATTCCGCTGATTGAGTCGGAATACGTAAACATTCAAACGCCAAATTCGATGGGCGCTATTGGCATGTTTCAGTTTCTCCCCAAGACTGGAGAGCGCTTCGGCTTATCGCCGCAGGATTTATTGGACGTGGGGAAATCTGCCGATGCCGCCGCACGCTATATCACCAACAGCCTGGAGCAATTCAAGGATGATCCGATGAAAGAAACCCTGGCGCTGCTGGCCTACAATCGCGGTGAACAGAAAACCGCGCTGGATCTGAAGTTTGTTATCAACGACCAAAACAAGCAATGTAGCATCTGTGCGCTGACGGCCGACCGCAGCAAACTGGATAAGACCTTTCGCGACGAAAGCGTTTTCTACGTGCCGCGGTTCTTTGCAGCG
The DNA here is from genome assembly GCA_036507195.1 of Pyrinomonadaceae bacterium. Classification (GTDB taxonomy): domain Bacteria; phylum Acidobacteriota; class Blastocatellia; order Pyrinomonadales; family Pyrinomonadaceae; genus PSRF01. Next base: position 41,596 of record DASXQM010000307.1, read on the forward strand.
GCCATCATTGGTGAGAACCCGCAGGCGTTTGGCCTGCAAATGCAACCGCTCTCGTCTAACTAGTCGAACAGACTCTCAGCTGATTTCGCAAATTGGTTGAAGCAGCACGCAAGAAAGAGCGGGCGATGTTAGGGAGCTAGAGGGCCAGCCCGAGGATGGGCTGGCCCTCTAGCTCAATGGCTCTAAACGCATGGAACAGAGTCCAACCAGATTCTGCCCGCGATCCATGTTCGCTTCAGGGGATCTCCGTCAGCGCTTTTTCGAGTTCCTCGATCGCCTTGTTTATATAGTCTATTGCCTTCTCGCGGTGCCCATCCTGGCCTGGTTTCGTAGCTTCCAAAAACTCTCTTCCCTGTCTCAGGTGCTCGAGAGTTGCCCTCAGATTTCTACTGTCGGAGCCCCGTCGAGGACGCACGATGTCGGCTCCTCCGGGAGCCTCAGCGTTTCCGTTCTTCTCCAGGTTTTTATTCTTCGTCAGGGAATATGAAACCGCGAGCCTAAATCCTTCTTGTTCGTCTGGACTCAGCGAGTCATGGATTTTTTGTTTACCAGGTCCCGGCGCGGTCTGGCCTTCAGCAGCTGCCATTCCAATATCGAACCCCCGGCGAGCGGCAGCATCCGGTTGTTGGTTGCGGAGTCCCGCAGCCCAGGGGTCCGCACTTGCGAGCTCTGCTCCTCTGGCTGCCAATTCAGCGATTCGAGTCTTCTCCAGGTTTCTATTCCACATCAGGGAATATGAAACAGCGATACTATATCCTTCCTGTTCGGCTGGACTTAGTGCGTCATGGAGTCTTTGTTTACCAGGGCCCGGCGCGGTCTGGCCTTCCGCAGCTGCCATTCCGATATCAAATCCTCTTCGAGCTGAATCATTCGGTTGTTGGCTGCGAAGCTCGGCGGCCCAAGGGTATTGATTCTCTATGGCTACTCCTCTGGCAGCCCATTGAGCGTGGCACTGTTGTTCGAGACCGGGGGCAGCTGGCGAGTTTCGCGCGCGCGCTGCCTCCCAAGCTTCGCACATTGGCTTGGGCGGGATGGGCGTAGCAGCTTGCGGAAGCACGGCGCTTGATGCTTTCAGCGTCAACGAACCGGCTGTCGCGATGGTCGCGGCGCTAAGTAGTGTGACAACGAGGACTCTTGTTAACTTCGAGGTTATTCTTTCCATTTTTCTCCTTCAGCTTTGTTTTGACGAAGGTGGCTGCGCGTCAATTCTCGTCGCTGGCGTTCCGTCATTTGTGTTTTCATCACCTTACCCTTGTAGTTCTCTATCCTTGGAGGAGTGATCCCATCACTATTGCCCGCGCTCGTCAGTTGTAGTGGTCAGGTGTTGGCAAGGAGAAGTTAATGAACTGAGGGATTCCCTCTTACCAGTAGCAGCTCAACCGTTTTCGAAGCTCAACTCTCGGAGCCGTCTCGGTTGATTGCTATTCTCGTGCCGGGAGTTTTCCAGTTCGCGATCCGAATGCAACTGTATTGGTTGTAGGCTGTAAACACCCGCTGCCAGAGTATTCGTGCTCTGAAAGATTGCTGGTAAGGGATCGGGAGTGAGGGTCCGAAGGTCTATCCTTTGAGATAGCGGCAGTATCTGTTTAGATAGGAGAAAGCCGCGCGAATCTCTCACGATCTTATTGATGACGTTGTGCGCCAAACCATCGGCCACGGTGTAGGCTTTGAGCGGCAGGAGCTCGGCGCGCACCGACTGCGGTAGGGTAGTCGCGATCAGTTTAGTTAACCCGCAGTCGACGCATCACGCGCACTCCGGCGCGCCAGTCCTCGTTGATGTCGAAGCGGTAGATTTCGATGTCGGGAGCGATTGAGTGCGCCAGTGTGTTAAAGGCTGGGTGGACTCTGAGCGTGGGTGCAACCAGATAGACCAGCGGCGATTCATTTCTAATCTTTCTGTCGCCGAAGAGCCGGGCGCGGGCGATGTGTCCGCGACGACGGTGTGCCTCGACTCGCTGCCAATAGTCGGCTCCCTGCAGCACATGCTCGCGAGCCTCGGAAACTTTCAGCTCTATTACCGCCAGCCTGCCATCGCGCCTCAGAGCCAGCAAATCGACAGGGCGAACGCCGAGCACACCGCCGCGTGCCGTCCGAAACTGGGCATGAAGAGGCGCGATAATCAGACCCGGATCGAGGCGGGTGATATCGCGGCGCAGTAGAGATTCGAGCCATGCTTCGGCTGCGTTTCGGTAGAGTGCGTGGTGGTGATCGGAAGCGTTCCTGGATCGGTGATTTAGCAGTTCTGTTAACAGGTTGGACCATTCGTTTTCAGTTTTCTCTTCCAACAAGCGCCGTCGCGAACCCTCGACGCCAAACCAGAGCCGCTCGCTTCCCATCACGCGTCGCACACGCGCAAAGGGCAATCCAAAGTAACGCAGCGTTTCACCATAGCGAGCGCTGACCACATCAATCGCTTCAGGCGCGAGGGCAATCAGGCGCTTCGCTATTTCACTTGGCTCGGCAACAGCAACCGGCGGAAAACGAGCGAGCCTCCGTTTCCACAAATCATCACGCGCGGGAACTGCCACAACCTTCATCTCGGTCAACTGCTGATCGACTTCGTAAACAGCAATGGCTTCTTGCAGACTCTGCCGCAGCAAGGCAACGCGCTGAATCGTCGGCTTAACCAGATCATTCTCAACGACTAGCCATACTTGTTGAATATAAGGGGGCCGCGTGCGCTCACTCGTGCGCTTGAACCACATCAGCGCCGCCGAGAGAAAAGCGTCCGCATCGCTTGCCCTGCTTGATGCTACCGATCCGGTTACAGCGATGCGTTGATGCTTCTGTCGCAGGAGAATTCGGGCATAGCGTCCCGGCTGCCCACGTCGTGCTCCGGGGCTCAGCGCTGTGCGTTCGAGCTTTGCACCTGCTTGAATTGAACAGGCCATTTGGCCAAGTTGTTCGCAACGCGACTGGCGCGCCGCTTTCACCATTAACGCAATTGCGCTCGCCGCCGCGCGTGGTACGAGTTCAATTTGCGGTCGTTCAGCGCCCAGCTTGCACGACGCCTGCAGTAACAATTTTTCGCCCGTCCATTCCCAGGCAAAGATCTTCCAGGTACGACTTCCCTTCTCAGTCCAGCAGGTGAGAATCAACCGTCCGTGAGCAACCGAAATATCCAACTCGCTTCGGCCTAACGCTTCGGTTTTTCCGATCTGAGTGTTTACGTCACCGAGCGTGCAGAACCACTCGGCACTCGCGGCCAGCAGTGCGGCGATTTTTGATCTTGCTGCTTCTATGCGAGCCGGTGTGTTAACGCGTTGGGACATCGTTGGTTATATCTGAGTCGGGAGCAGCAGCGACCGCTTGAGCTGTTGGTTAGAGATTATTGGAGGTCAGTTCGGACCTTCATTATTTGCGGGTGAACCCAGCCGGTCGCTACCACCACGCCACGCGGGCTGCGGCGCGCCCCGGCCTGCTACCGGTTCTGATATGCGGTGGATTGAGGGTGTAAAGCGGTTTCGTTAGCGTGTTTCGTCGTTACTTCTACCGTGTGCTACCATTTTTAGTCAATAGATTTCGCGTAAACACTCGCTAACACACTGCCAATGAAAAACGTCTACCTTGCAGCATCCGTGCGCACGCCCATCGGCCGCTTTGGTGGCACACTCGCCTCGTGGAGCGCTGCAGATCTCGGCGTAGCGGCGGCAAAGGCAAGTCTGGAGCGCGCGCGATTGCGCCCGGACCAGATTCAACAATCGATATGGGGCTGCGCTCGGCAAGCTGGCGGTGGACCAAATGTAGGGCGACAGATCACTTATCGGGCGGGAGTGCCAGAGACAGTGCCCGCGTTTACGGTCAACCAGGCATGTGGCTCAGGGCTACAGGCCATCATTCTGGCGGCGCAGCAAATCATGTTGGGACGCGCCGAAGTAGTGCTTGCCGGCGGCACGGAGAGCATGTCGCGCGTCCCCTACTTCGCTGAGGGAGCGCGCTGGGGCATGCGCATGGGAAATACCGAACTCGTGGACGGCATGTATCGCGATGGCTTCAACGATCCATTGTCGGGACAGGTAATGGGCGAAACGGCGGAGAACCTCGCGCGTCAGTATGAGATTCCACGCGACGAACAAGACGACTATGCGCTGCGTTCGCAGCAGCGTGCGCAAGCTGCAATTGAGACAGGGCGTTTTGATTCCGAAATTGTCCCACTGGAAATAAAATGCCACAAAGGCGAAATAGTCAGCTTCAGTCGCGATGAGCACGCAAGGGCCGGAACAACCTTGCAGGACATCACCAGGTTGGCGCCGGTGTTTTCCAAAGACGGGACGGTAACAGCTGGGAACTCCTCAGGAATTACGGACGGCGCCGCGGCGGTAGTTGTAATGAACGAAGAGACATTGGAAAGGTCGGGAACAGTACCCCAGGCTCGGGTCATAGACTATGAAGTAACCGGCGTTGCGCCCGAGATTATGGGCATTGGTCCCGTGCCGGCGATCCGGACCTTGTTGGCCAGACAAAAACTCGCACTCAACGACATCGATCTGATCGAACTCAACGAAGCTTTCGCTGCGCAAGTGATCGCGTGTGATCGCGAGCTTAGTTTCGATCCTGATCGACTAAACACAAACGGTGGCGCAATCGCGTTAGGCCATCCTATCGGTTGCACTGGCGTCCGGATTACCACAACTTTGTTGCATGAAATGAACAAGCGCAATGCCCGGTTTGGCCTGTCCACTCTTTGCGTCAGCGGCGGAATGGGAATCGCGCTGCTTTTAGAACGAGTCTAATAACGCGGTTTCTTTAGTTAACATTGAACGTTTGGCCGGTCGCTACCGTTCTCGGTCCTGATGTGTAGTGGGGGCGCGAAAGAATCTAAGGCCAACCTCGAGATAGATAGCTGGCATCCGAAGAAGCAGTTCGAAGCGGCGTCTTAGTTCACCAAGTGGTCTATCTCCTATCTAAGTAAGTGTTTAACAGGTGGCTTGTATGCCAATTTCAGAAAGGGTTTTTCTATCGTGAAGAATAGTATTTTCAAATCATTCGCAGTGGTTCTGGTCTTCATCTTTACTGTTTCCGCGATCGGCTTTGGACAAAGGAGTCGCCCTACATCTGCCCCCAGGCAAGCGCCGACCCTGTTGTCGTCCCTGCCGCCGTCTGACGCGGTCGCCCTAATTAACGTAAGCCGCGTACTCGATGAAGCGCTGCCGAAACTCCTGGCCGAGAATCCTGCGAGGCTTGCTGAGCTCACCGCCGAGTTGGCGAAGTTTAAGACTCAAACCGGTCTCGATCCTCGCTCGTTCGATCAAATTGCATTGGGTCTAAGTTACAAGTATCCCAGGGAAGGTATTACGAAGATCTCGACGACTGCACTTGCCCGGGGCACTTTTAATGCGGGGGCCATAGTTGCAGCTGGCAGGCTGGCGGCAAACGGGAAATATGTCGAACAGAAGTATCAGGGGAAAACGATTTACGTCTTCAGCCTGGACCGGCAAATAAGGTTGTTCGGTCTATGGGATATGAAGGTGCGGGAGCTGGCGGTCGCAGCACTCGATGGTAACACGCTAGCCCTCGGTGATGTCGATGCGGTGCGAGGCGCGATCGATGCGAACCGAACTCGCAAGTATGCCAACGCTGAGTTGATTGCGCTTGCGAGTCGCGACCCTGAGGCCATTCTCGGATTTGGTGGCAACATTTCCCCAACGCTCCTGCAAAATCTGAGTCTCAGTAACGACAGCGTTGCGCGGGAGTTGACGGCGGTGCGTCAGGTTTATGGCACCCTGGGTATGACAAGTACAGATTTGGAATTGATGCTGGCGGCGCGTACTGTTGACACTTATTCGGCGAAGAATCTGGGCGACACCGTAGAAGGACTGAAACAGTTTGGGGCGCTATTTATCAATCGACTCTCCGCTGCGAAAAGCGCGCTGGCGCAAACGGCGCTTAACAATCTGAAAATTACCACGGTAGGTAACGAGCTTCAGATCAGAACCGCGGTTACGCAGTCACAAGTCTCCCCTTTAATGCGCGGATATTAGTTCTTAAGAGTGATGAGTAATGAGTGATGAGTAATGAGTAATGAGTGATGAGTAATGAGTGAGGCGCCGGAACTACCAGTATTTCATCATAACTCATCAACATATCGCTCATCACTCAGTACTCAGTACTCAGTACTCATCACTCAGTACTATTACTCATCACTCAGTACTATTACTCATCACTCATTATTTACTCAACTTCATTTGGTCGGAAGCGGAAATTGTGGGCGTTGTGGCGGCGGTGCAATTTCAGGTTCGCTCTCTTCCAGGCTGGTCAGCACTTCCGTATAGACCTTTATCTTTCCCTCTTGCTTCAGGCGCTGTTGAATCGCGCTGATGTAATCCTCGTAGATCTGGCTTTGCCTCGCCGAAAGCATCGTCTGGGTCAACTGCTCTCTCTGCTTGGCAAACTCTGCCAGATCAGCCTCATGGCGATCCGCCAGTCCCAGCACAACTAAGTTCTCTCCTACTTTCAAGGGACTCTTCGTTACTTCACCTGGCTTCAGTGCATAGACCGCCTCGTCGAGCGTGGGACTCGTTCCTACTTTTCCCAAAGGCGAGCCGAGTTTGTAACCAGTTTCCGTGCCGACTTCGAATCCAGCCTTCTCAGCTGCCGCTTTCAAGTCTGCGACGCTGGTCGCGGCGGACGCGATCTCCCTGGCCTTCTGTTCCAACTGTTCCTTAGCGCGCTGCTGTTTGAGCTCCTGAGCAACTTTGTTTTTGACTTCTTCAAAGTCGGGAGTGCGCGGTTCTTTCTTCTCAACCAGCATCGGTACGGCGAAGCCACCCTTGACGCCGGTTCGCTCGCCAACGTCGTTTGCATTGTTTAGAGGAGCAATAGCAGCCTCGAATTGCTGACTGCTCCCGATGCCCGGGACTTCGTCGCCGGGCTTAATGAAAGGCGTCTCCTTAACCATTTCACCGGGCTTCATGTTGGCTTCAGCGGCCAATTCCTGCGCCACTTTCTGCGGGTCCTTAGTCTCGTTCAAGCGAGTATGCGCGCGCTCCGCAAGTTTGGCTGCAACTGCATATCCCCTGCGGTTGCGAAGCGAGGCCAACAGCTCCGGCTTCGCTTCCTCAAAGGTCTTTGGTACTGACTCTCCACGACGGAGGATGTACCAGTTACCGCCATACCTGATCGGGATATCCGAAACATCTCCGGGCTGCATGTCCACCGTGCGATCATAAAGAGCGTCAATTTTATTCGGGTTCTTTTTGACGGGCCGGGGAAGATACCCGCCACTGCTTGCTGTTGCCGGGTCCTCGGAATTCCCGCGCGCCAGGTCAGCAAAAACCTTTTCGCGAGTTTCGGCGCTGGCCGCGTAGATTTTTTGAATCAGATCTTTGCCCTTCTGCTCCACCTGTGCATCGAGATCCTTCCGTGCGACTTTCAAAAGAATCTGCTGCACCTTTACGCCGGCCTGCTTGTTTTCAGGTGGAAGCTTCTCAAACTCATCCCGCAGATCCTTCTCCGAGATCTGAAGTTTGTCCCCGGACTTCGCCTGGTCAATGTAAACGTAGCGAATCTTTTTTTGCGGTTCATTGATCTTGTACTCAGCTTTGTGCTGTTCGTAATAACTCTTCAGCTCTTCGTCAGAAGATTGAATCTTTTCGGCAAGTTTATCGGCCGATATAACCGCGTAGGTAACATCAAATGTAGAGTTTTTACGTTTGTAGTCTTCCTGCACATCTTCATCCGATACTTTGACCGCCGCGGTGACGAAAGTTTTAAGTTTCTCCTGCGCGATCTCATCCCGAACCGTTCGCTCAAAAGCTTCCAGGTCGCCGTAACGTGCCGTGACTGAATCCTTATAACGTTGCATGCCGACGAACTGACCCGAAGCGTCGGAAAACTGTTTACGAATCTTGTCGGCAACTTCAGCGTCGCTAGCTGAGAGCCCAAGGCGGGCAGCCTCCTGGGCGACCACGCGATCACGAATCAGTCCATCAACAAAGCGTTTGTAGCCCCCCAGCTGTGCCATGCTCACACGGCCCCCAAACATTTGCATGTAGTTGTCTTTGAGTCGAGAAACTTCGGCCACAGTGATCTCTTCACCATTGACCTTGGCCACTGCCGCGTTGTTTTTGCTGGGTTCTACGTTATTACTGTTTCGTCCGGGACCGTAGAAGACAATCAGACTTACGGCCATTAAGAGTACAAACCCAAAGATTATGATGCGGCGCGTGTGTTCCAGCCGTGATAGTAGCTTGAGCATTATTGTTACCTTTCCAGCAAATCGCGGATTGTAAAGGAGACCGGGGGAGGGTGCAACCGGCCCAGAGTTTAAGGTTATGAGATTATTTGCGACAACCTTAACCTAAAAGAGATCCCGCAATCAGAACCGAAGAGCGATAGTCGCTTGGCCAAACACTCAATCCAAACACTCAATCCAAGCACCTGCTTTTCTATTGGCTCATCGTAGGTGTTTGAAAACGCCCGCTGCTAACCCTCGTTAACCGTACTGCTTCCGGTCCCGCTGTGGGAGCAGCCAGTCGCTCTGATCGAGTCCGCCGATTGCCGCTTTCTGATCCGGATGGTATTTTACTGACACGAATGAACTCGATTGGCAACTCAGCAGGGCTATGGATCGGTTTTTCCCTGTTTATCCTTTTCATGCTGAGCCTGGACCTCGGACTCTTCAACCGTCAAGCTCACGCAATAAAATACCGCGAAGCCACGATCTGGAGCGCTATCTGGATTACGCTGGCATTAGTCTTCGCCGGCATTGTTTTCTGGTATCAAGGCACCGATCTGGGCCTCAAGTTTCTTACCGGATATGTCATAGAGCTCTCGCTATCTGTTGACAACCTCTTTGTCTTTCTTTTGATTTTTTCCTTTTTTAAGGTGCCTGCTAAGGTACAGCACCGCGTGCTGTTCTGGGGTGTTCTGGGAGCCCTGGTAATGCGCCTCACGATGATCTTCATCGGCGCCGCACTAATCAATCGCTTCCACTGGATCATTTATGTCTTCGGCGCCTTCCTTGTATATACCGGCATAAAGATGTTTCGGCAGGAAGATACCGATATCCAACCTGAAGAGAATCCGGTCGTGCGCGCGGTTACGCGCTACATACCCATCACTCGTCACTATGAAGGGGAAAAGTTTTTTACCCGGATTGACGGCAAGCTAACCGGAACGTTACTGCTGCTGGTGCTGGTGATTGTTGAAGTTACCGATCTGGTTTTCGCAGTTGATTCCATTCCGGCAATCTTTGCGATCACCACCAACACCTTCATCGTTTACACTTCAAACGTCTTCGCCATCCTCGGACTACGCTCCATGTATTTCTTATTGGCCGGCGTCGTAGAGAAGTTTCAGTATCTCAGAATGGGACTGGCAATCGTGCTTACTTTTATCGGCGTAAAAATGCTGATTGAGGTATTTCACCTTGTTATTCCAGTCTGGATTTCGCTGGTCGTTGTCGCGACCGTGCTGCTCGTCTCGGTAGCCGCCTCGATTCTCTGGCCAAAGGACGCCGAAATGGATTTTGACTTGGACCTGCCTGAAGATTTCGACTCGCCTTTTGAGGACGACCCCAAAGGACATTAATCCTGACTCACCAGGGTGCTAAAAACCTCGATTTCACTGGGGAATTCGTTCTGGTTGAAGATTTTCGAATTTTCGTCGTCTTTGAAAACTACTTGTGAATCCCGCTCTTTCTGAAAGTGATTAACTCATCCCAACGGATATGCTTGAACGTGCTCTTGTGGCTGTGCTAGATTCGAGTTGGGAGCAGTTCCCTGTGACCGCTGCGAAACACGGAAGAATACGCGGCTGCCTGACTTCACACCTAAAAGACTACTAATCAGTGGCCTGTACTGGCCGATTGATTAGCGCGCGCGAGCGTTTCGTGATTTGCACTTGCCCCTCAGTCGTCCAAGCTAACCGGACGGCACCCTCGGAGTAAATAGCTTCAAAAAGAATGGACACAACAACCCGTCGTTTTGTTTTTGATTGGTGGGTAGTACAGAAGCGGATCGTCTACCTCATCGTCGCCCTCGTCATTCTTTCGGGACTGGTTGCGGGCGGTGCGCTCTACGTCTGGAAATATGGCAACCCTCTGAGAAATGCAGGCATTGGAGTGAAACTGCCCTCAGGCGCGCGCTTCATTTCTTTTGAGGGAGAAGTGCGCGTCATCCGCTCGGCCACGCGTGAGACGATCGTTCCCGGCGCCGATACCGAGCTCTATCCAGGCGACACAGTGCAAACGCAGGCCAGCGGGCGGGCGCGCGTCAGCATGGCCGACGGCTCAACGCTGGTCGTGCGACCCAACAGCACAATTATCGTGCGCGACAACGCCAGCGAAGATAATGGAAAGAAGACCAACGTGCATGTCGTTGTGGACAGCGGGCAGATGTTCGTGCGCACCGAGCAACAACCAGAGGGAACGAACAATGTCGTCGAGACGCCGAAGACCACGAACAAGATGGGAGAACAGACGGGAGCAAGCTTTAGCGTCAACCCGGAAGGCACCGAGGAGATTCGTGTTAATACGGGCGCGATAGAAACGAGTAATCGCGCCGGGGATAAGACTACGTTTCATGGCGGCGAGTATTTTTCGGTAAATCCATCGGGAATGCTCTCGCGGCCCCAGAGACTTCTGGATGTTCCTCTGGCATCTGAGCCGCGAGATCTGGAAAGAGTTTTTGTGGGCGGGAGTGGTGCGGCAAATATCTCCCTGAAATGGCGGCGGCCACAGTCAGGAACTCCCGCTTTTTATCGCGTAGAGGTGGCCACATCTCCGTTCTTCGTTGCCGATGGCAAAGTGATCGAGCGGGATCAACTGGCATCGACCGAGTTCACGGCGAGCGATCTGCGGCCCGGTGTTTACTTTTGGCGTGTGCGCGCCATCGCCTCGACCGGCCAGGCCAGCGATTGGAATGATCCCAGAAAGTTCATCATCACCACGCGGGGCAGCGGCACGCGCGTTCCGGTTTCAAATCTTGCTGCCGAACATTTAGGGGGCCGAATCTACCTGATTCGCGGACGTGCGGAACCTGGGACAACGATTCGGATTGCCGGCCGTGAGACCATCGTGCCGACTGAAGGCTCTTTTCAACTGCAGATCACCCCTTCGCCAGGAACGCAGGAGATAGAAATCGACGCAGACGACCCGCGCGGGAACAGCACGCCATACCGCCTGTCGCTGTCCGGGCGTGCAGATGGCGGAAAAGATTGAGTTCGACAACGTTAAACTTGTCGGACATTGGCTAAGAACAACCGGAATTCATATAGCAATGTCACCGCATGTCATACTTCTAACCGATGCCCACGAAGCGCCGGCCTATGAGCTGATCGAAGCCTTGCGTCTGGCGGGTGTGAAGACGCTGATTGAAGGGCTGCGCGAAGCTGGGCTGGAAGCAGCCGTCAGCCGTGGCGAAAGTGCGAGTGTGGGGGAAAGATGGGAGGAGCAGCCAATAGCGGTCCTCTATGAAGTTATTGCCGGCGCCGACATGGTGGAGCTCCATGCGGCGATCGAGCATGCAACAACCTCCTGGCCCGGCACGCCGATAGTTGCCTGTCGCCGGCAGTTGAGCGGTTACCAGGCGCATAGTTGGCGGAGCCTCGATGGCGCCAGCCTGAAGCGAATGGGCTTTAGGGCAATCGCAGACAAGGCAGCCCAGTTGCCGGCTATCCTCCATGAAATTGAGGGCCACGGAGCTACCGGTGAATTACACCTGCCTGACATTGTTACTCCGCCCGCCAATAGTGAGGCAAGTTCTCTTCCGGTGAGAATGAAATCGAGCAACATGCGGGCTGCTTTTGATCTGGTTTCTTCGCTCCACTTTATCGGAGACCAAAACAGCGCCGCGCACACAGCACTCGCCGGACTCGCTCCGCTGGTCAACGCTGACCGTTGGACCATATATCTTTTCTCGGATCAGAACGGACCAGGCGCTTCCATCCTTGAGGCAATCGCCTCACTGAAACCCGCGGATGAGGTAGTTTCCAACCCAGCCGATGATTGGCGCCGTTTCTTGCTGAAAGAGGACAACCCTCCGCCAGGGTCGGAATCGAGCGCTGCCACACTCGCTGGCGCCGGCATGGGTACCGTGAAGAAAAAAGAGCGCGGGCAACACCTGATAGCTGTCCCGTTAGTTTGTGGCGAGAGAATTCTGGGTGTACTCGAGGGCGTTCGCAAACAACATTCATTCAAGCGGTCGGAGATCGCAATTCTCGATGCCTTGTCCTTCCCGGTTGCCTCGGCGCTCGCGAACGCTGTGCGCATTGGGGAAGCGGAGCGGCTCTCGCAAACCGACGATCTGACAAAGCTTCACAATGCACGCTACCTTCGGCAATTTCTGCTTAATGAGATCCGGCGAGCGCGCCGCTATGGTTCCAGCGTGGCGGCCCTGTTTCTCGACCTCGACGACTTCAAGCGAGTTAATGATGCTCATGGCCACCTGGTCGGCTCCCACGTGCTGATGGAGATGGCGGCGGTCATTCTCTCTTCCATTCGCGACACCGATGCCGTAGCGCGCTACGGAGGCGACGAATTTGTGATTGTGTTGCCCGATACGCAGATAGAACTCGCCGGAACGGTGGCTGGGCGCATCCGCGAAAAGATCGCGCAGCATCATTTTAGCGGCGGCCGGAATTTGAAGCTTTCGCTGACTGCCAGTTTCGGAGTTGCCGCCTTCCCGGAGCATGCCTCTTCACCACAACAGTTAATAGCTTGTGCCGACACGGCAATGTACGAAGCCAAGGCCGCGAATAAAAACTGCATTCGTTTCTCGGTGTCGCTAAATCGACCGGCAAAAGGTTCGGATGACGTAAGTGTGCCGGCCGAAGTGGTGGAGACTGATGACGGAAAAGCTTTTTCCTGATAGCGTAAAGGTCGCAAATCAGTGTATCTTGGTTAGTTGGGATTAACGTCGTGCGGACGAGTAGTGGTGAATGGTAAGCAGCGCAGGTGGATCGCCGGACTTAGACGGGAGCCGTTACCCCGAAGGTTATTCTTACCATTTGGCAACGGTAGTACCTACCCCCCGACCGATGCTCTCATTTTTACATTTCGCGAGAAGAGATTAATAAATGGCTTTTAAATCGATTTTCAGCCTGTTTTCCAGTGATCTAGCCATAGATTTGGGGACGGCAAACACGCTGGTCTACGCCAAGGGACGAGGCATTGTCGTCTCCGAGCCTTCCATAGTGGCAATCAACAAGGTCACTAACCAGGTAGAGGCCGTGGGCCGCGACGCGAAGGAAATGCTGGGACGGACTCCCGGCAACATCGTCGCGATTCGTCCGATGAAAGATGGCGTCATCGCAAATTTCGAAGTCACCGAGAAGATGCTGCAACACTTCATTCGCAAGGCGCACAACGGAAAAACGTGGGTCAGTCCTCGCGTGGTCATCGGAATACCGTCGGAGATCACCCAGGTAGAGCGACGTGCTGTTGAAGACTCCGCGTATCGCGCCAAGGCCTCAGAAGTTTATCTGGTCGAGGAAGCCATGGCAGCGGCAATCGGAGCCGGACTCCCGATAACTGAACCGCACGGCAACATGGTAGTGGATATTGGTGGCGGGACAACTGACATCGCGGTCATCAGTTTGAGCGGCATTGTTTACTCGCGCGCGGTTCGCGTGGCAGGAAACGAGATGGACGAAGCGATCATCTCCTACATCAAACGAAAGTATAATCTCCTGATTGGAGAACGGACCGCCGAAGCGATCAAGATTGAGTTGGGCTCAGCTTATCCGTTGGAGGAACCGTTGTCTTACGAAGTGCGCGGACGCAATCTGATCGAAGGAATACCCAAGACAATAACAATGACGGACGAAGAAGTTCGCGAGGCACTCGCTGATTCTATTTCCACTATTATTAATGCGGTGCGCGTGGCACTGGAACGCACGCCACCGGAACTCTCCGCTGATATTGTCGAGCGCGGCATTGTGCTGACAGGCGGCGGCGCCTTGTTAAAAAACCTGGACAAGAGACTTTCGATTGAAACCGGGTTGCCTGTGTCCGTGGCGGATGATCCGCTGGCCTCGGTTGTGCTCGGGACGGGGAAAATGCTTTCTGACTTCGATCTGCTGAAGCGGGTGAAGTGGGAAAACACAATGACCAGCGGAATGTAGCAAGATAGCAGGCAGTGAACAGAGGGCAGGAGGTTCGCCGGTTTGTTTTTGGACTTTGGATTTTGGACTTGAGGCTTTAGACCGTGGCTGCCATTCGCACGCAAAAAGAGATCCGACAGCGCGCGCCAGTTTGGCTCGGTATACTGCTCTTGACCAATCTCGTGATAATGGCCGTCGACGCGCGAGACAGTGTTACCAGGCAGCGCCTGCTCAGAGTGTGGGTTCAGGCTTTGGTTTCCCCGGCGCAAAACTTAACGTCTGGGGCCAGTGGAGCGAGTACAAACTTCGTCAGGCAAATTGTTAACTTTCGCAGCACCGCAAATGAAAACGAAAGACTGAAGCAGGAACTCTCGACCGCACAGCTCGATCTGCGCAATGCCCAGCAGGCAGCGGCGGAGAATGAGCGTCTCAAAGGTCTCCTCAACCTAAAAGACCAAACTGGCTACGATCAGGTTTCGGCTCGCGTAATAGCGCGCGATTCATCAGTCTGGTTCAACACCATCACCATTAACTGCGGCAGTTCTTCGGGTGTAGCTCTCAACATGCCAGTGGTTACGGCCGGTGGCATAGTCGGTCGCGTAATTGCCCTCAGCCCATGGACAGCGCAAGTGATGATGATCACCGATGAAAAAGCGGCGGCCGGTGCAATCGTGGGACAGCTTGGCGGATCGGGCTCACTCGGGTCGGTAAGAGGATTGGGTAATACCGGTCTCATTGAAATGCGCTATGTTTCCGGCCTGGAGAAAGTTGAGGTCGGTGATTACATCCTGACGACCGGCCAGGACGGCATCTATCCGCCTGGTTTGAGCGTGGGTGAAGTTGTCCAGGTCAAGCATGGCACCGCAACACAACCTCACCAGATTCTGATTAAGCCCGGAGCGAAACTGGATCGACTGGAGGAAGTGGCGGTGCTCCTTTATCATCCGCCACAGCGGCCTGCACCCGAACAGACGCTGCCAAACGTAGACAAGGTAAAGAAGTGATGAGTCATTGCCGATTTCCAATTGCCAATTGCCAATTGTTACCTGCAGCGCGTTGAGATCAAACTGGAAAACACTTAAATCGGCAATCGGCAATTGGAAATCGAAAATCGGTCATGCCTCAGCTTAAAATTGCGGCGGCTCTGGTAGTCGCCATAATCCTGCAGTTGTCCCTAGGGGGTGTTTGGCACCCACTCTCCTATATTGACTTTCCGCTGATGGTGGTTGTTTATATCGCCTTACAGCGCCACGCCTGGCAGGCGTTGATTGTGGGCACTATTGCCGGCCTCGCCATTGACGCGCCCAGCGGTGGTGTCATTGGAGCTGGCGGCTTTTCGAAAACGCTGACTGCGTACTTAATTTATCTCGCCGCCACGCGAGTTAACCTTGAAAATCCGCTGCTGAGAATTCCGGTGCTGGCGGCAGCTACCTTGATTGACTCAGCAATCTATTTTTTCTGGCAACGGTCGTTGGGTTATTCCCCGAGCGTGCCTTTCGTGCAGACCATGTCCTATCGTTTGATCGGCACGACCATCGTAGGAACGTTTGCTCTTTACCTGCTTGATTCACTTTTCACGGAACGGGCCCGGCAACGCCGGACATTTGCTTCGCGTCGAAAAGGCGCTCGGCGCGGGCCGAGCACGCTCAAGCGAAGATGAGAGAGTACAGAGGTCAGAAAACAGAGGTCAGTACGTTTGCCAAGGCCCTGATTTGCACAAGCAACTAGCTTCTTTCCGGTGTCCTTTCTGACTTCTTATTTCTGGCCTGTGACCACTGATCTCTGACTTCTGATCTCTGAACTCTGACCTCTGTATTTATGAAATTCGAAGATACCTCGCAAAACCTCCGTAGCCGGCTTTGGATTGTTCAGAGCTTTATTATTCTGCTGCTTGCTCTTCTGGGAGTCAGACTCTATTACCTCCAACTCGTCCGCGGCCAGTATTATGCGGAGATTGCGCAAAATCAGCGCATAAGACTGCTGCCCATAGCGGCTCCACGCGGAGACATATTGGCTAACGACGGAACTACCGCACTGGCTAACTCCAGTCCGATCTATAACGTCATCCTGTCTCGCGAAGACTTGCGCGATCGCCAACTCATCTCTCTGGCTCGGCCGCTCGCAGAAGCGCTCTCGGTTGACGCTGAAATCCTGCGTGACCGCTTCGAACAAATCGGCTCGCAGCCAGCCTTTGAATCTATTCTGGTGAAACAGGATGCTACTCCCGGTGACATCGCCTGGGTGGAAGCACACGAATTAGAGTTTCCGGAATTGCGTGTCGAGCAACAGCCCCAGCGCCGCTATCCTGCCAGCGGCATGCTAGCGCATGTTCTGGGTTATGTTGGCGAGATCAGCCCGGAACAGTTGAAGCAACCCGCCTACAAAGGACTCAAGCCCGGTGATGTGATCGGACTGAGCGGACTCGAGCAAACCTACGACGACTACCTGCGCGGCAAAGACGGCTACCGAAAGGTCATCGTTGACAGTCGCGGACGAATCCAGGATGAAATCGAGACCGTTCCCCCGCAACCGGGTCAGGATCTAGTTACAACAATCGATCTCGATTTGCAGAATGTCGCCGAGGAGCAACTTCGGACCTCAGTGACTAAGCGCGGTGTTATTCTCGCTTTGAATCCGAACAACGGTGAGATTCTAGCGTTGGCTTCCGCGCCCACTTTCGATCCTAATCTCTTTTCGCGAATTGGAACAAAAGAAGGTCGCGCTGAATATGTGGCCGTGCTGAATGATCCGCAAAAGCCGCTGATTAATCGCGCGGTCCAAAGCCGCTATCCGCCGGGTTCCACCTGGAAGATTCCCATGGCCGTCGCGGGATTGGAACAGGGCGCGATCACTCTCGATCATTCAAACCTCGTTTGCGGCGGCGGCATCCTGGTTGGAAACAAGTTCACGCGCTGCATGGGCAATCACGGAACGCCCGATCTCAAGGCGGCCATCACGCATTCCTGCGACGGTTACTTTTATCGTTTGGGTTTGAAGATGGGTCTCGACGGCATCATGGCAATGGTCGATGAGTTTGATTTGAACAAACGAACCGGAATCGATCTGCCGAATGAAGTTCTCAATATGACCCCTTCTCGCGAGCTTAAGAAACGCACGCAGGGGGAAAACTCCGAATGGAAAGACATCGACACGGTCTACTCCTCGTTCGGCCAGGTTTACGACGTGATAACTCCAATCGCTTTGTTGCGCACAGTCGCGGGTGTGGCTAACGGGGGGAAGCTCTACGTGCCACACCTCCTAAAAGAACTCAAGCCGGTCGGCGAAGCCGGGTCGGCCGACTACCGCGCAAGTCGTATTTTCCAACCGCTCGACTCGTCACGTCCCAATCCGAAGGTACTTCCAATTCCTGAGGACATCCATCACCTCGTAGTTGAGGGAATGTGGGGCGTTGTCAACAATGGCGGCACTGGCGCCGGCATTCGCATGGCCGGTTTCGACATTGCCGGCAAGACTGGAACCGCTCAGGTTGTCGGTCTCGGGAAAGACACCGGAAAGAACAAGGACCATGCTTGGTTTGTCTCCTACGCCCCGGCCTACAAACCCGAGATTGCTTTGGTAGCTTTAATAGAAAACTCAGGCTTTGGAGGGCAGCATGCAGCGCCGGCGGTCCGCCGCGTGTACGACGTTTATTACCGCAAGACACGAAATGCAGAACCGCCCGGGGCACTACCTGTTGCTAAAACTCCAAAGCCGGAAATCAAGACTCCGGTGAAAAAACCCGAGACCCAGATCGCGCAAAATCAGTGATGAGTACTGAGTGATGAGTAGTGAGTACTGAGAGACTCATCATTGATTTCTAGTTATGGTAGCAATAATTCAAAAAAGGGGTCTCCGCGACTTCGACTGGCTGCTGGCGCTGATGGCGATTGGCATCGTGTGCTTTGGTACGGTCGAGATTCGTAATGCGCAACCAACCGAAAACTACTGGGTGAAACAGCTCATCGGGCTGGGGATTGCCGTAGTGGCGATGCTGCTGGTTGCCTTCAATGACTACCGCAAGTTGATAAACATCGCCCCTGCGTTTTACGTCTTCGGCCTTCTGCTGCTGGTGATAGTTCTTATTCCGGGAATTGGTTTGAAGATAAACGGCCAACGCGCGTGGATCAGGGTTCCCGGAATAGGTCAATTTCAACCGTCGGAGTTTGTAAAAGTAACGACCGCCATGATGCTGGCTCGCTACTTCGGCAGGCATCGCGCGAGCACGCTTAATCTCAAGGAGATAGCGGTTGGCGGTTTGATTCTGGGCGCGCCGATATTTCTAATCCTGCTTGAGCATGACGTCGGATCAGTGCTGACGTATCTGCCTATTCTGGCTATCGTTCTCTTTCTTTCTGCGCTTCGCATGCGCTACGTAGTTGGCGCCGTGGTTTTAGGAATAGTGTTGCTTCCCTTCGCTTACTGGGTCGGAGTGAAGACGCACATGGTGAAGAACTACCAGCAGGAACGCATTAATGTAATCCTCGATCCGGAAAATGCGGATCGCCGCGGCTTTGGTTACAATACCTGGCAGTCGATCCTCACTGTCGGCGAAGGTGGACTGCTTGGCGCCGACACTTCCGCGGCACACTCGCAAAGCAGCCTTAAGTTTCTTCCCGAGCCGCATACTGATTTTATTTTTTCAGTGACGGCCGGCAATGCCGGGTTTGTCGGCTGCATTCTTGTGTTGTTGGCTTACGTGATCTTACTTTCCAGGTTGATTGCCGGAGCTAAGCGCGCCCCCGATCGAATGGGCATGCTGGTTATTATGGCGATCGTTGGCGGCCTCACCTGTCAGATCTTCATTAACATTGGCATGGCGCTGGGCATTTTGCCCGTCATTGGCGTGCCGCTGCCGCTGATGAGCGCGGGCCTGGCTTCCCTGATCGCTACCTTCATTGCCATCGGGTTTGCAATCAGTGTTCAGCTAAGAAGATTTGTAAACTAGTTGACTGGCCGGGGATCTGCGCGGATAGACGCGGAGCAGATCAAAACACAACGAGCAATAGCCTCAAAAGGCTTTTTCAGACTCGTGTAATCCGCGCAAATCCGCAGCTGATTTATTTCGCCTTAGAAAGGCATTCATAGGTGGAACTAGAGATTCATTTCGCGTTTGCAGCTTCTTCGGTTTATACTCATGTCAGCTCGCCCCTGCGGAGGTTTTCGCGTTTCAACCGCCAAACGCTCTTGAAACAAACAAGCAGCACGACGAAAGCTCAACGTGAAGCACCGTGCTCCCGACAAGCGAGTCAGAATTTTTCAGTCGTCTATGCATGACGACCTGTATCAACTTTCATCGTAAGCCGCGCAGAGGCCATCAGGCTATAAGTGCGTTGGGGCTTTCGGGTTCCCTTGACATCCGGATACAACTGCAAACAGGTCGCAAGCACATCCGACTAGTTTCGGGTGTTCAAATGCCTGCGCCGCAAAAGAGAGGCGCTCCCTGTTGCAAGTTTCTAATGGACGTGCAAAAGCGGCTAGTTAGGGTTCTTTTTGCTTAGTTTTAGTGACCGTCGCGTTCTGGACGAATTGGATCCAGACTCAACTCAATCGGCACGCGACCGACAGCTTATTCATAACCGGCCAGTGGGCAACTTATTCACGCCCCGGTCTCACCGACGGCCGATAATTCCCAACAAATCAATTCACGGCAAGACGCGCAAGCATCTCGCTAATCCGCGGCCGGCGCGCCTCGCTTTTCAGCTTGAAGCGCGCCTCACGCCATCCACAATTTTGAGTAACGTCTCTTGCCAACCCAAACGCGCGTTGGAAGCGCGAAAGCTGTTCAACTTCAGCGTTTGGTTTACAGGCTCACGACAGACGTTTCAGGAGACACTGAGTACACAATGGCAAAAGAATTAATCGTAAGCGTCAATGGACGTGAAAAGAAGATCGCGATCATCGAGAACGAAAAGGTGACCGAGTTTTACATCGAACGCGGCGAAGGCAATCAGGGAATTGTCGGCAACATTTATAAAGGGCGCGTCATGCGCGTGTTGCCCGGCATGCAGTCTGCTTTCGTTGACATCGGACTCGAGCGCGACGCTTTTCTTTATGTATCCGACTTCTTCGATGAGGAAGAAGAGTTTGAGCGAATAGTAATTGACAAGTCGCAGAAGGGTAACGTTGAAGAGGCCCAACGCGTGGCCGCCGAGCAAATTGCACTGGCTCGCGTCGAACGTGAACGCCATATCGAGGCCACCCATGAGCGCGTCGAGCCGCTAAGCGAATTAGAGGCGCTGGATGCCGCATCGGGCGAGGTTGAAGAGTTTGCTGAACAATCAGCCACCCAGCCAACGGAACAGATCGGCGAGAGCGTTGACGGCGGCGAGGGCGCGGACGGCGGCAAGCGTCGCAGCCGGCGCGGGCGCCGGCGCCGGGGCGGCAGAGAAGCCTTCGATACAACTGAGGACACGTCAGCTCCCCCCAGAACGCGAATTAAGGCGGAGGACATTGATACTCCCTTCGTCGCTGCCGATCCTTCGATTCTGAGAATCGTCGATGAAGAAGAGACTGCGGCCACCGGCGAAATGTTTAAGGACGCGCGACTTCAGGAGCGGCTCTTTGATCAAATCCACGCTGGCGAGTTTAACCTCGGAGACGATTTTCGCACCGCCGAAGTCGGCTCAGTGATTTCGACTGTTGACTATGACCGCGACTCATTTCAACGCGTAGATGATGGCGACAATGCGAACCCAGGCGAAAGCGCCGTTCCGCGGCCTCGTGAGCCAGTTGCCGCGCGCATTGAAAGTTTCGTTGATGATGTGGATGAGAACATCATTGGCGGCGGCTCTTTTGAGCGCGTAAGCGATGATGAAGCCGAAAGCGGAAACGCCGTGAGCGACGCAGAAGGTAGGGAGGCTGAAGCTGAAGAGAAATCTCGCGAACGCGCCGGCACTAAGAAGTCGAGAGTCGGAAAACTTCTCAGCAGCCTGGGCGCAAAAAAGAAGCCTACCAAACGATCGTCAACTAAGAAACCTGCTAAAGACCTGGCGGCGACCGACAGTGATGCTGGGAGTACAGGAGTTACGGACAACGCTACTGCGGGCGGTTATTCAGATGCTGAAGCAAGCCTTGAAGAGAAAAGCCCTCGCGCTGAGTTTGCCACGCGCCGCGGTGGACGCCGCCGCCGCCGGCCCAGTAAAGGAGCCCCTTCTGAGGCAACGGTTTCCGATGCGCCTGTTGAGGGTGGACCCGAAGAGAACGGCGATTCAGAGACCGAGATTTCAGCAGAGGCCACGCACCCGGAGGAAACTGCCGAAGCTGCAGCGCCTTCAGCCCTTCCCGCACCTGCTGCACGTGAAACCCGCGCCGGCCGTGATTCGCGCGATAACCGCGATTCACGCGATCGAGGTCGCGATGGCCGTGGCGGCCAGAGAGGGTCTGGTCGCAGAGATCGCCAACAACAGCCTACGATCACGGATCTGCTACGCGAAGGACAGGAAATACTCGTTCAGATTGCCAAAGAGCCGATCGCCAAAAAAGGTGCACGCATCACTTCGCATATTGCCTTGCCCGGCCGTTTTTTAGTTTACATGCCGACCGTAGAGCATGTCGGTGTTTCGAGAAAGATCGAATCAGACAGCGAACGGCAGCGTCTGCGCAAACTGATTACACAAATCCGTGCGACTGAAGACATTCCGTCGGGTGGGTTCATTGTTCGGACGGCGGGCGTAGGCATCAGCGAGGCAGATTTACGCGAAGACGTTCGCTATCTCGTACATACCTGGCTCGACATTCGTGCCGCAGCTGAGAAATCCAAGCCGGCAACCCTGGTTCATAAAGACCTGGATCTTGTTCAGCGAATTCTTCGCGATCAGTTGTCGGATGACTTTGCCGCCATTCGCGTCGACTCTGAAGAGGAATACGAAGCGATTGTTGAATTTGTAAATCGCATCCAACCACGCATGGTAAAACGCGTGAAACTTTACACCCGCGATCAACCGATCCTCGAAAGCTACGGCGTGCAAGCGGAGATTGATAAAGCGATCAAACCGCGCGTCTGGCTCAAGTCGGGTGGTTATCTGGTAATTAACCAGACCGAGGCGCTGGTCGCGATTGATGTCAACACGGGAAAATTCGTGGGCCGTGGCAGTGGCCGTCTCGAAGACACGATCACGCGCACCAACCTCGAGGCCGTCGATGAAATCGTGCGACAGATCCGTTTGCGTGATCTGGGCGGCATCATCGTGCTCGATCTGATCGACATGGAAGAGCGCCGGAATCGCACCCGAGTGATGGGGGCGTTGCAGGATGCGCTGCGTGGGGATAAATCGCCCACCAAGGTTCTTTCGTTTAATGATTTCGGGTTGGTGATTATGACCCGAAAGCGCGTGAAGCAGTCGCTTGAAAGAACGCTCTGCGCCCCTTGTAACTACTGCCAGGGAGCCGGATTGATCAAATCGCCGCAGACAGTTTGTTATGAACTTCTCGAAGAAGCCCGCACGCTCGGAAAGGCTATGAATGGAGACAAAGCGAATAAGCAGGCCACCCTGCGTATTCATCCTGAGGTCGCCAAAGCCCTGCGCAGCTCGGAACGAGATGTATTAGATGAAATTGAAGGGTATCTTGGTCCGGTTGATATCAACAGCGATCCGTCGGTGCACCAGGAGCAGTTTGATTTTGCGTTTATCTAAGAACAGAAATCAGAGGCCAGAGGACCAGCGGTCAGAAAATCAGAAAGACCGTCACAGAATCCCGCTGGCGCCAAGCAGGTATCCTGCCAGTTTGGCGAGTATTTAGATCTGTGACTTCTGACCTCTGACTTCTGACCTCTGGCCTCTATCGTTCCATGAGTAAGCTAGGAAACCTTTGGAAGACCATGCTTGCCGGCGGCGCCGGGGTGGCCGCGCTGGCCGCGCTTAACGCCGCGATCCAGCGGAATGCTAGCGAGCCTGATGAGAGCGCGCTGGGAGGCGAGGCCCACTTCTTCCGCTGGAAGCATGGGCGTGTGTTCTACAAGACTTCCGGCGCGGAAAACTCCGGGCAGCCGCTCGTCTTCATCCATGGCGTTGGCGCCGGCGCCTCAACCTTCATGTGGAGAAAAAATTTTGATGAACTGGCGAAGGACTTTCGAGTTTATGCCTTCGACTTGCTGGGTTTCGGCTTTTCGGACAAACCGGCAATAGCTTCCTATTCTGCCGATCTCTATGTTGAACTAATCACGGACTTCATTCGCGAGGTGTCTGGCTATCCGGCCAACATCGTCGCCAGCTCGCTGGGAGCCGCCTATGCTATTCGAGTCGCCGACGAACATCCCGAACTAATCAACTCGATGATCCTCAATGGGCCTACCGGTTCGGATACGCTCAGCCGCCGGCCCGGCATGGCTGGCGCGGCGTTCTATGGATTGCTGCAATCGCCCGTGCTCGGCACATCTTTCTACAATGTGATGGCCAGCGAACGCAGCATCCGAGACTACGCGCGCGAGAATCTGTTTTACGATCATCGTCGCGTTACGGATCGGCTGGTCGCAAATCTCTACGCTACCAGTCACCAGTCAGGTGCACAGCACGCAATCGCCGCCTTTCTTTCCGGTTATCTCAATACCGACACGCGGTCCCCCTTCTCACGACTTACGCAATCCATCGTTTTAGTCTGGGGTAAACAGGACGCA
>DASXQM010000308.1:0-23525 GCA_036507195.1 Pyrinomonadaceae bacterium
GAGGACCGCAAACGGCGGTAACACTAAACTAACAGTCTCATGTCAAAGAGCAGACAAACAATCACCAAGAGAGGCGCTTCGGCGTTACAGTCGAACTCTGTTCAAAAACTTCTTGACAGCGAACGACGCTTCATAGATGACTTCATAGGGCCGCGACTTGGAGGTCGCCTCAAATCATTGCGTGGCTTTGTGGTCGTCTTCGATCGACATACGCGAATCACCCAACCGTTCAAGCACAATATTAGTGACCGCTAGAAGAGAAAGATTTGGATCCGTTTGTTCGATCACGCTCTCGATCAATGTAATCCACGAGAGGGTCAATTGCTCGTTATACTTCGCACGGCCGACTCCGTGATGATCCAGAAAACGGAAGAGCCCCGAACGCATTCGCTCGAACGCCTTTTCAGGAGTTGAATCGCGAAGATAGTAGGCGGCAACCGTTAAATGCTCGCGATGTTTGAACTGATCTGGCGCAGTTGTGCACCCTTCGAAGCCCGCAACAACTGCGGCAATTTCTTGCTCGTTTTGGTAATGATCTCTCATCTCGGCTTCTTCCTTGATTCTCTGTGCAACCTCAGTGTTCTCTGTGTCTCCGTGGTAAATCATCTTTGAGAAGCTCACCACAGAGACACAGAGAACACAGAGGGAGCACAGAGAAGAGTCAACATGTTAAGCAGCAAAAAACGAGGCGAACCGAATTAATCGATCCGCCTCGCTCTCGAGTAGTTTTATTTGAGAAGTTACTTGGCTGCCGCCGCATTCGAACGGGCCGTCAATCGCGACTTATAGCGCGCGGCGGCATTCTTATGCAAGGCGCCGTTTTGTACGGCCTTATCGATCGTTGAAATCGTCTCGGGCAACAGTTCTTTGATCTGCCTGGCGTCGCCAGTGCCGATGGCCCCGCGCAGATTTTTGATGGAAGTTCTCACGCGGCTGCGATTGCCACGATTAATCTTTCGCCGCGCCTCACTCTGGCGCATTCTCTTTTCCGCTGACTTATGATTGGGCATTCACTCTCTCCCGTTTCCTCTACGGCTCAACTCATACTTTCCTGGCGTTTATGTATTCAGTTTACACGATGGCGGTCATTGCGCAAGTGACGGAGTATATGGAGCGCTTCATTTAGTGTCAAGGCGGGCGGGCTGCCGCGCGGCGCCACTCTCAAGCGATATTTGACAGCTAATGAAGGGTGTAGTAGCGTCAAACGCGACAGCATATGCCAGCAATTCCAGCACACTCACCCCCCCGTACAGCAGTTAATAACGCACCTTTGACTTCGTCGCCGGCAGAAAGAGAGCGCGACAGCATTTGAAACAAATCGAATTGCCACCTCGCGGATTAGAAACGCTCTTCGGCGTCCACGACCAAAATATTAAATACCTCGAGTCGTTGCTCGCCGTTCGCATCGACGCGCGCGGACAGGACGTTTCAATCGACGGCGACCCGGAAGACGTCGCGACTGCACAACGCATACTCGAAGACTTCGCCGAACTTTTCCGAGAGGGCCGTTCCTTTACTGACAAAGAACTGCGCGAGGCCTTTGCGCAGATCGCCGAGGATCGTGCGTTTAGTTTGCGCGACTATTTCACCAAAGCGCGCTTCAATCCGGCCGGTAAGAAGCAGGTCGCACCGAAGTCGGCAACTCAACGGAAGTACATCCAGGCGATTCAGGAGCAGGACGTAGTCTTTGGCATCGGCGTCGCCGGCACAGGAAAAACTTATCTGGCAGTGGCGCTGGCTGTGCAGGCGCTAATGCAGAAGCAGGTCAATCGCATCGTACTTGCCCGGCCGGCTGTTGAGGCCGGCGAGAAGTTGGGTTTTCTTCCCGGCGATTTGCAGGAAAAAGTAGATCCTTATCTTCGTCCGCTTTATGACGCACTATTTGATTTGATCGACTACGAACGCGTGACGAAGCTGCTGGAGAAGCAGGTGATTGAGGTGGCGCCCCTGGCTTTTATGCGCGGCCGCACACTCTCCGATGCCTTCATTATTCTTGACGAAGCGCAAAATACTACCAGCGAACAGATGAAGATGTTTCTAACACGCATTGGTTTCGGCTCGAAGGCTGTGATCACGGGCGATGTTACGCAGGTGGATCTGCCGGCGGGGAAACGCAGCGGCTTGATCGAAGCAGAACGCGTGCTTGCCAATTTGAATGGCATCGAATTCATCTATTTCACTGAGAAAGATGTAGTGCGCCATAAGCTTGTCCAGATGATCATCAAGGCTTACGAAGAACATTCCAACAAGAAGAGCCACATTTAGCTGATGGTTGTTGAAACGCCAGGTTTGTGCGGCTTTGCCGCCTGATGTGCGGTGGTGGCTCCGCCCCACCGTGAGGGACACTCTGAAAATTCGGGGCTGTGCCCCTGAACCGGGGCGCAGCCCCTGACTTTAGGCGCCTGCCACGGAAAGGCGAAGCCATTCCGCACATCAGGCGGCGAAGCCGTGTTTGGGCCAACTTCATTGTGCTCTTCGAAACATGTCATGATCGAGGTTGTTAACCGGCAGCGCAAAGTTTCGATCGACTGCGAGCGCTGGCAGGCGTTTACAGCGAAGGTCCTGCACGTTCTCCCGATCGAGGCAAGCGGCGTGACTGTTGCTTTTGTTTCAGACCGCGCGATGCGGGAACTCAATCGTCTTTGGCGACACAAGTCTGGCACGACTGACGTGCTGTCGTTTCCGGCAGAGCAGGATGACTTTGAAAGGCTGGAAGGCTCGACTTTAGGAGACGTGGTGATTTCAGTTGAGCAGGCTGCGCGACAGGCGAAGGATAACTGTCTGACTCTCGACCAGGAGATTGCCCAGCTTGTTCTTCATGGCCTGATTCATCTTTGCGGCTACGATCATTCCACTGACGAGGGTCAGATGGATAGGCTGGAGTTGCGGTTGAGGAAGAGGCTTGGCATTTAGGAAGAAGATAAGATTTTCCACATATCATTTTACATTTCTCATTTGTCATTGGCCCAGGAGTTCTCCGCGCACCGTTTAGATATGGGCACTTTGCCACGCCGCGCGAGGCGGACAAGTTCACTTTCTAAACGATGCGCGGCTGTTGTAACGCCATTTGTCATTGGTTCCAACTGATTAATTCAGGCGATGTAAAATGAGAAAAGAAAAATGGAAAATCGGCTTATCTGAGGCAGCTGCTTAACTATTCACTATTTACCATTTACTATTTACTAAATGCAGATTGAGCTAATCCTAACCTTCCTGCTGCTGGTCGGGTTGTCGTTGCTCGCGACGGTCGACATGGCTTTTGGCCAGTTAAGCGACGTGGGGCTCCGGCGCCTGATCACCGAAGCAGAAGAACGCTCTAAACTGCGCTCGTCCGAATTCCTCAAGCAGGTGCTGGAGAACCGGCCGAGGTTTAGTTTTGCCATTTCAGCAACTATCCAGATACTGCTGGTTGTCGTAGCCGTCCTTGTCACCTCTATCTCACTGAGCTTGTTTCAGGAGGATCGTTTCGTATTAGTCGGGCTCTTAGCCGGGTTGGTACTGGCGGGAGTCTTTCGGCAGTTAATCCCACTCTTTATCTCCACCCGCGACCCTGAAGGAACGCTGCTCTTTCTTCTGCCTGTGATCCGTCCGCTCTTACCATTGATGGCTTTTGCCGCTGATCCTTTTCATAGGTTGTTTGACCGCTCGCGCCGGAAAGAGCAGGAGCTGGAGAATGGCGAAGAAGATGAAGAACAGGACCCCGGCGACGACATTCAGGCACTGATCGACGTCGGCGAAGCCGAAGGAATCCTCGAAGAAGAAGAAGGTGAACTGATTCATTCGATCCTCGAGTTTGGCGACACGCGCGTGAGCGAAGTGATGACTCCGCGACCTGACATCGTTGCCGTGGCGGCGGGTGCTACTGTGCGCGAAGCGCGAGACATCATGATTGAATCGAAGTATTCTCGGCTGCCTGTTTACTGCGACCAGATCGACAACGTCGAAGGGCTAATCTATGTGCGCGATTTGCTCCAACACTGGGCGGAAGGAAATGAAAACGGACCGATCTCACCGCTTGTACGTCCGGTTTACTTCATTCCGGAAACAAAGTCGGTTGCCGAACTGCTGGAAGAAATGCAGAAGGCCCACGTGCAACTCTCGATGGTGATAGATGAGTACGGTGGTGTTTGCGGTCTGGTTACGGTTGAAGACATACTCGAAGAGATCGTCGGTGAGATTGAAGATGAAGACATTGAAGGTGACGAGCTCAATGAGATAGTGGAACGAGGTAAAGGGTGTTATGAAGTGTTTGGTTCGACCGAAATCGGAAAGATCGAGCGGCTCTTTGATCTGGAAATTGAGGCCGACGATTTCACGACCATCGCCGGGCTGGTCATCAATGAGTCCGGTAAGGTTCCGCAAACGGGCGAGCGGCTGACTTTTCGCGGACTCGAGGTTGAAGTGCTGGAAGCCGACGAACGACGCATCGGACGGCTGCGTGTAAGCAGAGCGGCGGACCAGGGCTCAAGCGAGATGAGCCAGACAACATAGGTCGAAGTCCAAAAACTACGTAAGCATAGACTTGAGTAGACTCTGAACAAGTTGCTTAAGAGTTTGCATTGAGCCCGCTAAGCGGGTTGTTTAGATTTTCCCTAAAAGTACAATGGCAAAACGAATGAGCAAGTTTTTGCAGGGACGAAGAATCGATCCGGCGCCCATAACTTCGAATACAACTGTCGCAGAGCTTGTCGACGAATCGTTCATTGCTTACAACGGCGCGCGATTGCGAGAAGCCTGTCAGCTCTTCACGCTGAAGATGTTGGAACCCGAAGTCACCGTCGGGCTTTCGCTAACCGGCGCGCTCACGCCGGCGGGTTTGGGAATTTCGGCGCTGATTCCGCTAATCAAAGCCGGCTTTGTCGATTGGATCATTTCGACCGGGGCCAATCTTTATCACGACACCCACTTTGGTATTGGCCTGGCAATGCATCAGGGAAGGTCGGACATCTCCGACATCGTCCTGCGTGAAGAAGAAGTTGTTCGCATCTATGACATCTTCTTCGACTATTCGGTCTTGCTGGACACTGACGCTTTCTTTCGCAAGATAATTTCCGGAAAAGAGTTTCAGAAGACGATGTCGACGGCTGAATTTCATTACCTGGCCGGACGCTACGTGCACGAGCGTGAGCGAAAGCTGGGCTTGAAAGATAAGTCGTTGCTAGCGGTCGCCTACGAGTATTCCGTGCCGATCTACACTTCATCTCCAGGCGATTCTTCTATTGGCATGAACGTCGCGGCTAAAGCTCTGCAGGGCAATAAACTGGCGTTTGATCCATCCCTGGATGTGAATGAGACTGCGGCAATAGTGTTGGCGGCGAAGCGTAATGCTAAGGCTGGAAAAGCGAAAGCTGGCAAAAGTGGCGGGAAGGTCCAGGCCGTAAAGAAATCAGGCCGTTCGGCATGTTTTATCCTCGGTGGCGGTTCGCCCAAGAATTTCCTGCTGCAAACTGAGCCGCAGATCCAGGAGGTGCTCGGCATAGATGAACGTGGACATGATTACTTCTTACAAGTGACCGACGCGCGGCCGGATACTGGAGGTTTGTCCGGCGCGACGCCGGGTGAAGCTGTCTCATGGGGCAAGGTCGATCCGGAGCGTTTACCGGATGCGGTTGTTTGTTATGTAGATTCAACAGTGGCGCTTCCGATCATTACAGCTTATGCTTTGGCGAAGCACGCCGTACGTGAGCCGAAGCGACTTTACGATCGCCGCGGCGAGTTTATGAAATTGCTGATCTCTGAATACAAGAAATCAAAGCGGCGTTGATTGCAGCTCTTTGGAGTGCGCTGACCTGTCAGCGCTTTGGCCTTCGGCGACCTGTCGCCGTAGGCTTGAGCTAAAGCAACCGAACTGGCGCGACAGGTCGCGCAAAACCAAAGCGGTGACAGGTCACCGCACTCCAAAAAAAAGGCAGTCTCGGCTACCAAAATAACTGAAGCATTTTTGAAGTCTGTTAAACGAGAATTGGACAAGAAGAAGAGGTAACCACCGAACATGGGGCTAACACCGGCCACCGTCTACAAAGCACTGAAGTATGATTGCGATAAATGTGTAGCTTACTGTTGCTCGATTTATGACCGCGTTCAGGTTACACCGCGTGATATTAGGCGGCTCGCCGCGCACTTTCGTGTCTCGCCCGAGGTCGCAACCGGGCGGTTTACCAAGTTATTTGGAAAGGAGCGAATACTTAGACGCAAAGCAGATCGATTGTTTGGGCAGGCGTGCATGTTTCTGAATCAGGACACCCGCAAGTGCACCATCTACCACGCACGGCCGCTTGTCTGTCGCGAGTTTCCGACGACTTCGCGCTGCTCCTACTACGACTTGTTACAATTTGAACGTGAGCAGCAGGACGACCCCGACGTGATCCCACTCGTGAAGATTACTTTTAAGAACGGTAAGGAAAAGGCGTAAAGTTCACTCCATCACCTGCGGAAAACGAGCACGCTAAGCCGGCCGCCTCGTTCCGCTTCATCAGAACCGGAAACGGTAGCGACCGGCCAGAGGCTCAACCAGAGCGCCGCTTCCGTGCTCATGATCTCAGTACAGAAACGAGCTCCTTGGAAGCTTGATGTACTCTAAACTGGAGACACCGTTATGCAGGAACTGTTAGCAAAGATGATTGGCACGAAGGTAGATGTCTACTGCGGTGGAGCATCCAGTTTGCGCGGTGAGGTTTTGAAGGTCGAAAAAGGAGTGCTCCACCTGAAAGATAGCGAGGAGAAAACCTGTTTCGTAGCCTTAGACAAAATCATCGTCGTTTGGGAAGCCAAAGATGAAGAGCATAGGGCTGGTTTCGTTGCGTCCGGCTAAGGATTTAAGCTGAGCTAGAGCACTAAAGAATTCGACTTGTAAACGCAAAACGCCGGGCGCTAACTAGAAGCGCCGGCGTTTCGTTTTAGAATCAGAGCATTTCGGATTAATCAGTAGTCAGCGGCGCCGTCATCGGAACTTTGCGGAAACCATCGAGACGCGAGAGCCAGTAGTCGTTGAAAGGTGAATAGACAACTCCATGATGGCGGGAGGCGTGATAAAAACCATATTCGTCGGCCACAATTCCGACGTGCGCAAGATTGCTGAAGAAGACAAGAGTGCCAAACTTAAATTGTTCTTCTGGAGCCGGTGCGGTGAAGCGAGCCCATAGTGTGCGTGCATTGCTACGCTCAAAATCGATTCCTGCCGATTGAAATGTGCTCCAAACAAAACCTGAACAATCGAAGGCCGAAGGTCCGGCGGCGCCCCAGCGGTAGCGAGCGCCAAGTCGGTCGTCTATTGCTGCTGTGATCATCTCACGGAATTGGAGGGCACCGCCGCTTTTAATCATCAATGGCTTCGACTCATTGATCTCTTCCACCGAAGCCAGCGAAACGATCACCGGATCGTTATCCAGAGCAGAAAGATTATGGCTTTGAGTAACTTGCGATACCTGGCGCTGCCGAATTTCGCCAGTCTGTGCAGCAGCCGTTAAGGCAAACATGCTGAGGGCAAAGCAGGCCGCTAGTGCATAGGGGAACTTTTTTCTCAAAAGCACGGGGTCAATATCTCCTTAAATTTTTTCTCGTGAGGAGGGTACCGCTGAAAGGCAATATGGATTCTAGTTGCGGAAATACCTGTGAACAAGCGGCAATGTGACTGTTTCGTGACGAATCACACTTGCCGGAAACAATGCGAACCAAAAGAGGTCACAATCATTTTCAGAGGAGAGCTACTTATATAGGCCCTTCCTTCTGAAACGTTTTAACCGCAAACACAATCAGTCAATGTGAAGTAAAATCTCAACGGTGTAGCGCGGAATTTCGACAGAGGGCTTTGTACAGATTGTGCGCGAACAGCAGCGTGAGTGCGAGCGTCAAAGGGGCAATCTCCTTTTAAGTGGCGGTGATGAACCATAAAAACAATCAATTCGAGAAGAGTTCCTTAATCAGCCTTCAGAACCAGCTAACCAGCGGGGCGAACCATGGCCGCGACATGTTTCTACCGGTCAAAGGGCCGACTGATCAACGCACTCCAGATATGCTCAATCGCCCTGGGAAGCAGCGTGATAATTCAGTCCGACAGTGATGATTTTTTGTAGCAGTTGATCGTAAGGCAAACCACTGTGGGCGGCTGAGTCAGCGAAGTCCTCGCCTTCGGCGATCTGCGGATTCGGGTTAGCTTCGAGCAGGTAGAATTGGCCGTCATCCGTGAGGCGGTAGTCCAGGCGCGCAAACCCGCTGAGAAAAAGGTAGCGATAGATTCGTTTGGAAAGGCGCTCGAGGGTTTTGTGCTGTTCGGGAGTTAGTTCCGCCGCCCGTGTCTTCACGCCGACTTTTTCCTGATATGCCGGGTCCCACTTGACCTTGAGCGTGGCGATGTTTTCCGACCCTTCGGGAAGCTTTTCCATTACCAGTTCCCAGGGCGCGTAAGTTTGAATATTCTGGTTACCGATTACGCCGACGTAGATTTCGCGCCCTTTGATGTACTGCTCAGCGATAGCGGCCGTCTTGTTTTGCCGATGAATAAACTCCACGCGCTGCGTGAGTTTTTCATCGTCGTGCACTACAGACGCCTGTGAAATGCCTACCGATCCTTCTTCGCTAATTGACTTGACCAACAAGGGAAACTGTAGACGTTTGCGCCGCCTGACTTTTCGGTTCATGGGAAAGACCGCGAAATGCGGCACCTGAAGGCGGTGGTAGGCAAGGATCATCTTCGTCAGTGCTTTGTCGTGGGCCAGAGTCATACCGCGTGGATTGCAGCCCGTGTATGCCTGCCGCATCAATTCCAGATAACTAACTACGTGCTGGTCGTAAAGCGGATAGCCATGAAACTCCTCCAGCAGATTGAACGCAATATGGGGCTTATACTCCATCAAGGCGTCACCAATGACATTTAACTGGTTGTAGAGGCCGATAGGATAAACATCGTGCCCCATCCTTTTGAGCGTGGAGATGACGTCGTATTCAGTCTTGATCTCGATTTTTTCTTTATCGCTCAATCCGTCGAGTGAGTCGGGAGGCACGAGGTCCTGATGGACGAGAACGATTATGCGTAGCTTTTTTTTGGGCTCGAAAGTCATAGCCTTCATCAAGCGATCATACGGCAATGCGATGATAACCCGAATGCAGCACGTTCATTACCTGAACTGTCAAGACAATCATTACGCGACGGCGTGCTTCTCTTTTCGGCGTCGCCACGCGTAACTTCAGATCCTTGCAACGATCGATCATATTCTCAAGCACGTGGTCGATGGTGTACTGGTGAACGCCGGTGCCTTCCGCGACGATTTGACGAACCTCACGCCGTACGCTGCGGAGAAAACTCGCGGCGCTGGGCAGCGACTTATGACGCGGATCGTCCGAGAAGATTCGCAGTAGATCGCGATCGTAGACCGCGGGCCAGTCAAAATCGTATCGCTTCCGTTTGCGTCGATAGTGTTCGCGCAACGTCGTGCGTATGGCCGAAAGCGGTTCTACTTTGGTTCGCGCGCGATTTCGCGGTCTCGTTCCTGCCAGCTCGTTCATTGACTCGTCGATGTATTCCAACTTGTGCAGAGCAGGCCAGCCTTTATAACGGCGCCGCCAGCGCGAACGTGGTGTGAGCCAAACAGCAAATGTTTCGGCAAAGTCTTCCGCGGGGTGAGCCTGTGCGTACCACGCGCGCAGATGTAACACATAGTTACGGCTCTTCGGTTTGGGTTTGTAGAAATCCGGATACCGCTGAGCGAAAGATCCGAAGAGTTCCCGCCAGCGCCGCTTGAAGTGCAGGCGGAACGCGGTATCGAGCGCATGCCCTGCTTCGTGGCGCAAAATCCGCATGCATTCGGTGTCGGTGCCGCCTTCCACTTCGAGCATTTGTTTGCGCTCGAGTTTCATCAGGCGCGGATGGGCAAGATAAAAGGGAATGGCAATCCCGGGCACACCGTCGGGCGAGAACCACTCTTCCGATAGCCAGACGTGCGGCTTAAACCGGATACCGCGATCGTTTAGTTCGCTATAAAGGCGTTTGATGTGCAGCTCGAGAAACGAGCCCTTGATCTTGAGCGCCAGATCGCAAATCCGCATATCAAGCAGATGCTCGTCAGAAAGGCGATGCCAGGGAAAGCGATAACTCACGCGCCCAATCCCTTCGTTGCCGTAGCCTTGTCAACGGAAGACAGGAATGGTGGAGACGGCGAAGTAGGCGAAGAAAAACACCAGCTAATGACGAGTGTCATCCGTGCGGGAAACCAGAGATCCAGGTTCAGAATCAGCGGAGCGGGCTCATTGTAGCGGCGTTCGATGGGATGCGCTAGCGGACTGCTTTATACATCTCTCAACTTCCGGGCATTACCCCGGTCTTCAAGTAAGAGGAGGGACAAAACTTCTCGACCGCGCACTCGGCACAGAGTGGGTTACGGGCTTTGCAGACCCCACGGCCGTGCGCAATTAGCAGATGAGGGAAGATAACCCAGTCCTTTTTCGGCAGAATCGCTATCAAGTCCTGCTCGATCTTTTCAGCGGTCTTCTGGCTGGACAGGCCAAGCCGGTGTGAGAGCCGGGTCACGTGTGTATCAACGACAACCCCGGAACGAATCCCAAAAGCGTTACCGAGGACGACATTCGCAGTCTTACGCGCGACACCGGGGAGTTCCAACAGCTCCTCGATCGTCTCCGGTACTTTGCCGCCGTACTCTTCAGTCAAAACTTTCACAGTACCCTGAATGGATTTTGTCTTGTTGCGAAAGAAACCGGTGGTGCGAATGTCCTTTTCCAGTTCCTTCGGCGAGACCTTCAGATAATCTTCAGGCTGGCGATACTTGCGAAACAGATCTTGTGTGACAATATTCACCCGCGCGTCAGTACACTGTGCCGACAGGATTGTGGCAATCAACAACTCAAAAGCGTTTGCATGATTCAGCGAACATTTCGCATCCGGGTAAGCACGCTTAAGGAGACGAATGATCTTCTGAACTCGCTGTTTCAGTTCCGCGTTGGGCATCATCGGTTTCGAATTATCGTCGGCCGTGCGCGATCTTCGCCGCTTCCGGCAAGGTGCGCAACCGCAGCATCGCAATCACACCAAGCAGTGGTCCCGGCGCCAGTATCCCGAATGCATATTGCCAGCCAACCGCCTTCACGAAATAAGGTATCAGTTCGATAGAAATGGTCGTCAGCAAAAATCCCACACAGGTCTGCATCGTTAAGGCAGTTCCCACATACTGCGGATCTCCGAGCTCAGTTACGCACGCCGAGAACTGCGGGGAATCGGCCACCACAGTTGCTCCCCAGATTGCCGCGACCAACAGCAGCAACCCCGGGGGACCTCCAAAGAGCAAACCAATCAGCAGACAGCAACTACCACTTATCGCCATTGCCCCCGACGTGACTATCGTGCGCCCGATGCGATCCGCAACCAGACCCGCTACGACGCAACCGACCGCTCCACAACCGATGACGAGAAACGAAGCAATCTCGGCAGCCGGGGCCGATGTCTTCGACACCGCCAGACTCGCACGAATCATGACGGGAATCCAAACCCACATCGCGTAGAGTTCCCACATATGGCCGAAGTAGCCGAAGCTGGCGAGGCGCACTCCGCGATTCCTAAATACCGCGATGGCCTGTTTCCAATCGAATTTCGCCGCCGGCAGCGTGTGTGGTCCATCGCCGACGAAGAGGAGAACGATGAGACCGCCAGCGACTGCAAGCAGCGAGATGAAGAAAATATTCTGGCGCCAGTTCGCACTGCCAAGTCCGTTAACTAAATAGGGCGAGGCTTTCCCGAGCGTCAGCGCGCCTACCAATACGCCCAGCGCCATTCCACGCGAGCGCCGAAACCAGGTGGACATGATCTTCATTCCTGGCGGATAGACTCCGGCGAGAAACGTTCCGGTCAGGAAGCGCAACACGATTCCGGTCTGAGCATTGTGGGCATAGGCGCCAAAAGCGGCGTTAGTTAGCGCTCCCGCAAAAGCCGAGATAGCGAAGAGATAACGAACACTAATCACATCTGGCAAATTCAGAAACGCGCTCAACAAGGTGCCGCAAACAAAACCGAGCTGCACAGCAATCGTTAACCAGCTGACACTGGAGTCACTCAGATTCCATTCGACCCGCAAAGCGGGAACAACTGCTGCTGCACTAAACCAGAGTGACATGCCCAGAAGTTCTGCTAAGGACAACAACACAAGCGCCCGCCAGCGGGCAGACGGCGGCCCGTGCATTGCCAATTCTTTCGTTGCTTGTCGATCGAGACGGTTCATGAAGGAGCGGAAAGAATACTACAAAAAGCAAAACGGCAGGTCGTGAAACCTGCCGTCTTAAATCGGGGAAACTTTCGTTGCCTAGGCCACAGCCAGGGAGGAGAATTCGGAGTTAGAGTTGGGCAAATGAACGTTAACCCGCTTGGCACGCTTATTCTCATACATTGCCACGTCTGCCAGGGCCATCAGGTCTTCCATTGACTGCGTGGCGTCAGAATCAAGCTGGGCCACGCCGATGCTGATAGACAGTTTGTAGGGAACGAGTTTCAAAGCGTTGTACTTTTCAAACCTCTGCTCCAGACGTGCGATTAGCTTTTCCACGCCCCCATCCGGCTCAACCGCTGCCAGCGCGGTAAACTCGTCGCCGCCCAGACGGCCAAGCACATCCGCAGATCGGAATGTTTCTTTGAGCAGCTCAGCGGTCTTAACCAACGCGCGGTCGCCCTCTTTGTGACCAAACGAGTCATTGATTCTTTTCAAACCATCGAGATCGGCATAGACAAGCACGCCGCATTTATTGGCCCGGTGAAGAGAACTGCGATGCTGCTGGCAAAACGCAAGAAAACCGCGGCGGTTATAAAGGCCGGTTAGCTCGTCGGCAAGGGACAGGGTGTGAATCGCTGCTTCGGCCCGTTTGCGTTCGGTGATGTCCTGGATCTGAAAGATCAAATGAAGCGGGTTGCCTTGTGCATCGCGAACGAGCGAGGCGCCGCTTGAGACCCATACATCATGACCTAATTTATGAATGTAACGCTTCTCCACCTGACAGGTGAGAATCTCGCCGGATATCATGCGGTAAATCTCGGCCAGATCGTTGCCCAGGTCGTCGCGGTGAGTTATGGCCTGAAAGTCTGAAACAAGCAACTCAGCTTCGGAATAACCGACAATTTCGCAGAGCGATCGATTTACGCGAAGCCAATTACCTTTAGGTGACAGCAGCGCCATGCCAATCGCCGCATAGTCAAACGCATTGCGAAAGTGCTCTTCGCTCTCAACCAATGCCTGGCTGATCCGCTTCTGCTCAGCGATGTATCTATTCAATTCCTCAACGTGGAGTTTTGCCAGTTCTGCTTGCGCGGCCGATGTTTCTACGTTTGCAAGGTAAGTTCGGTAGGTGAAGTAAACGATAACGATGATTGGGGCGGTTGCGATGAAGGCATAGAAGCCAAGGCTCTCGGTCAGTCTTCCCACGACAGCCGCACCAAAAGCGCCGATAAAATAGGTCAACGAGGTCCACAGAAAATTCTTGCGCCAACTCAGCCAAATACTTTGGTTGGTTTTCAGCGCCACGCCCACGGCAATCGGCCCTGAGTTCAATATATATTGCAATAGCGCCATTACACATAGGGCGATGATTAGGTTTGGTGAAAGGCCATGCCGCAGACTGACGCCGGGGAAAAGGAGATAGACAGTAAACGCCGTAACGAATGTTGACAGCGCCATTACTCCCGCATTGAAAAACAGCACGGAGGCTTTTTTGCTGAAACGCACGGAAGAACAGAACGCTTCGGCGGCGGCCAGCACCACTGCGGCTTCGACTCCGAACAACAATACCGCCAGAAAAATGAAGGTGTCGGAAACGGCAATTTGACCGCGTTCTCCGGGAATCTTGACCGTGATTCGCGATCCTATCAAGACCGTTATGAGGGTCAGAACAACAAACTTTGCATCGAGCTTCGCGAAGGGCAGACGCCAGGCACAAATAGCGGTCACGGCCGCACCGGCGAGCGCAACCGAAAATAAATACAAGCTTCTGGTCCTCTGTTTGTCCACCTTTTCGCTTCTCAAATGGTCGCTTGGAATCGTCTTCTGTAGGTCTGTTATCTTAATTCGCCCGGTGAGGGAGCCGGCGGGATAGACTTTTCCCCACCGCTGACAGTCAACCTTGGCAAGTGGCATTCCTTTCCCATTCGTTCAAACTTGCGAGTTATTCAACAAGATCGAAGACCTTGGGCTGACAAATGGGCCACGACCGGTCACGCGTTCTGGTCATTCTGAATGGGACTCTCAATTTGACAGAATCGTTTCCCGTTTGACATGAACGGAAGACGCAAGGCTGCGACAGTCGGCAAATCGGCTGCTGTCCTGAAGAGCCAATTCGAATCGTGGTATTCTGAACTCATCAATCCGCTTAAGTCGCGTTCGGCACGAATCGTTATGAGTGAGTTCCTGGGGTCGCTATCGGCAACATTTGGCAAGGCGTCGAGCTATGCCGATGAGCAGCCTGTTAGAGCCGAGATCTTCAGCGTTGAGCGCCTCGAGCAATATGCCCTAACACTCGCCGCCGAGCATAAGACAGTAACGAAAAAGGGACGCGCTCAACTGCTGCCTCGCCTTGAGGACAATGGTCGCAAACTTGTCGCCGCCTACCGTTCGCTGGTCGAAGCAATTCGAAACGGTCGCGCGATCTCACCCGCGGCCGAGTGGCTGGTCGATAATTTTCATATCGTTGAGGAACAACTGCGCGAGATTCGTCAGGATCTACCTAAAAGTTATTACCATGAGTTGCCCAAACTTGCTGAAGGTGAACTCAAAGATTCTCCGAGAATCTATGCCGTAGCGCTTGCCCTAATCACGCACACCGACTGCCGGCTGGATACAACCACCCTGCGCCGCTTCATAGCGGCCTATCAAACCGTAGCCCCGCTATCAATAGGTGAATTGTGGGCCGTTGCGATCACTCTGCGTCTCGCACTGGTAGAGAATCTCCGCAGACTTGCGGTGCTGATTGTACGAGCGCGCGAAGAACGCGAGCAGGCCGATAAGCTGGCTGATAGGTTGCTTGAACTTGCCTCGCGTCAGCCCACCGCGCTAATCCCGCTGGTTGCTGAGCGACTGGGCAAACTGCCAACCATTCCGCAATCGTTTGTAGTTCAAGTCACACAACGCCTTCGTGAACAGGATCCGGCGGTGACGCCGGTGATGGACTGGCTCGAGAAACAACTCGCCCGGCAGAACACAAGTATCGAGCAGATCATTCATGCTGAACATCAGCGACAGGCAGCGACGCAGGTCACCGTCGGCAACATCATCACCAGCATGCGTTTGCTGTCTACGCTCGATTGGCGCGACTTCTTCGAGAGCGTCAGTCTGATTGAGCCTCTGCTGGGAGCGGATCCCGCCGGCGCTTACGCAAAGATGGAGTTTGCGACACGCGATCGTTACCGCCATGTCATTGAACGTATCAGCAAGCGAACGCGCTCGAATGAACTTAAGGTCGGGCGGGCCGCCGTGGAACTTGCGCAACAGGCTGTGAAGGTCGAGAGCAAAGGAAGGGAAGGCGAGGCAAAAAGCGAGAATGCGCCGTACTTAAACGTGCGGCCGGAATCGCACGTGGGCTTTTACCTGGTCGACGCCGGCCTGGCCCAATTGGAGGCGAATTTTGCTTATCGTCCCACACTCCTCGAAAGACTGCGTCGTTTTATTCTGCGCCATGCGACGGGCATATACCTCGGCACTCTTGGGTTCCTCACTTTGCTCGTTGTGACCCTTCTGGTCATCGCGGTGTATGCAAGCGAGCACGGGCATGCACCTCCTGGAGGAAGCTGGCCGCTCCTCCTTATTACCGCTCTGCTGGCTCTCATTCCTGCCAGCGACTTGGCTGTTTGTGTGTTGAACTGGGACATCACGCATGTGTTTCCGCCGCGCCTGGTGCCGCGGATGGGAACGGCCACTGGTATACCGGAAGCAGCCTGCACGATGGTTGTGGTGCCGACGATCTTTGCGAGTGAGTCACAGCTAAATGAGCAACTCGAAAAACTCGAAGTGCATTTTCTCGCCAACCAGGACAAGCATATTTATTTCGCGTTGTTGAGCGATTTCCCTGACGCGGAAACGGAAGAAACACCGGACGACGCACGGCTGCTCGCGACTGCCGCGGCGCGCATTGACGATCTCAACCAACGCCACAGCAAAGGAGAGTGGCCTCGCTTTCATCTTTTTCACCGCCGTCGTCAATGGAATCCAGGGGAGAACAGATGGATGGGTTGGGAGCGGAAGCGCGGCAAGCTGGAAGAGTTAAATCTTCTTTTGCGCGGCGCCAGGGACACCAGCTTCACGATAGTAGGTGGAAACACAAGGAGTGAGACAGAAAAGGTGGCTGTCGAAGCCTGGCTTCGGAAAATTCGTTATGTGATCACGCTGGATTCCGACACGCAGCTTCCCCGCGACGTTGCCCGCAAACTCGTGGGCGCGGCGATTCATCCCCTCAACCGGCCGAAACTGGATCCCGCAGTTAACCTGGTCACACGAGGTTACAGCATCGTGCAGCCCCGCGTGAGCATTTCGCTTGTCAGCGCCTCCCGTTCGAAGTTTGCTCGTATTTTTTCAGGAAACACCGGCATCGATCCCTACACCACCGCAGTGTCAGACGTCTATCAGGATCTTTTTGGCGAGGGAAACTTCACCGGCAAGGGTCTTTACGATGTGGACGCATTCCAGAGCGCGCTGGTTAACCGCGTCCCCGAAAACTCACTGCTTAGTCACGATCTTTTTGAATCATTGTTTGCGAGGGCCGCGCTGGCTACTGACATCGAGTTGCTGGATGATTACCCGGCCTCCTACGACGCTTACGCCAAGCGGCAGCATCGCTGGACGCGTGGCGACTGGCAGATTCTGCGCTGGCTTTTTCCCACCGTCCCCGATGCGAACGGGAGTAAGACGCGCAACCCGCTGCCGCTAATTTCACGCTGGAAGATTCTCGACAATTTAAGGCGCAGCCTCGTGGCGCCGTCAATGTTCTTATGGCTCCTGGCAGCCTGGATCGTTTTGCCGGGCTCGCCGCTACTCTGGAGTCTATTTGTCGTGGTGACGATTGCCTTTCCGGTCTATCTTCACGTCACGACGAGCCTCCTGATCCATCCGCGCGGAATTCCTTGGACCAGTCATTTCTGGAGTGTCTGGGGCGACGTTAGAACAAACACTACGCAGGTAGCTCTCTCGATCGTGTTTCTGCCACATCAGGCATACCTGATGGCCGACGCGGTCGTACGCACTATTTATAGAAAACTGATTTCGCGAAAGAAGTTGCTGGAATGGGTCACGGCTGCTGACGCCGAAAGAGCAGCGCGACACGATTTCGCTGCTTTCTTTTGGTTCATGTTCCCGGCTGAATTGCTGGCGCTATCGGCCGCCGCTCTAACGCTCCTGGTGAGGCCGGCTTCGTTCGGGGTGATGAGCGCCTTTGTGACCGTCTGGGTTCTGTCGCCTTTCGTCGCCTACTGGACCAGCGTCTTGCGGCCGCCGGAACGCAAATTGATAAACGTCGACGACGTCCAGTTTGCGCGTTTGGTATCGCGCCGCACGTGGCGTTTCTTCGAGACTTTCGTTGGCGCTGAAGACAACTGGCTACCGCCCGATAATTTTCAGGAAGACCCGGCTCCGGTTATCGCCCATCGAACTTCGCCAACCAATATCGGATTATTGGCGCTCGCCACAGTGTCAGCTCACGATCTGGGCTATATCGCTTCGCTGGAATTTCTCGAGCGCCAGGAACTGACGTTCGCGAGTCTGGCGAAGCTGGGAAAGTTTCGCGGCCATTTTTTCAATTGGTACGACACCAGGAGTCTCCAGCCGCTTCAGCCTCAATATATCTCTACCGTTGACAGTGGGAACCTGGCAGGGCACGCCATAGCGCTAAAACAAGCGTGTATCGAGTTGCCGGATGCGAAGCTGTTTGATGAGCGACTCACTAAAGGTCTCGCCGACACAATCAACGCTGTCGCCGTCGAAGCGGGCCGACTCGGCAGCTTTCGTCAGCGCACTGAAGTGGTCACCGTCAGCCAGTTGCGCAACGAGATCGAAGCTTGTCAGAGGCTTGTCTCGGTAGGAACCAGGGAGAGCTTGCCGTCATGGTTCCTGCTCTTTGAATCTTTGCGGGCAAGGACTTCGGAAATTGAAGACATCATTAACGCCCTGGCGCACGAGCACGGTGAAGTCAATTTCAAAGAGCTGCGTTGG
Organism: Pyrinomonadaceae bacterium; assembly: GCA_036507195.1. Lineage (GTDB taxonomy): Bacteria > Acidobacteriota > Blastocatellia > Pyrinomonadales > Pyrinomonadaceae > PSRF01. The sequence goes on from DASXQM010000308.1 coordinate 18,180, forward strand.
TGGTTGGGCGCTTTGCAACACCAGGTTACTTCCTGCCGCCGCGATGCCGATACGCTAACACCCTGGGGACGTTTGTTGTCACAACTTCAGGCAGATACAGCCGTGGAAGGATTGGAGCGGAAGGACCAATGGGAGTCGCTGGTGAATCTTCTCCACGCTGTTCCCACCCTGGCTGAAGTGCCGCAGGTCTGCGACGACGCGCTGCTCCAATTATCGTCACTGAGTGACGAATTTCGCGAGCACTCAATTGAAACGCTCGCGAAAGTGACAACGGCGCTCGAGCAGGGGGCAGGCGCGGCAGGGGATATTTTGTCGCGGCTAAGTAGCCTGGCGCACACCGCCGAACAAATCATGGAGGAGATGGATTTCAAATTTCTCCTCGATCCGGAGCGGAAGGTGTTTACCATTGGCTACAACGTGTCGGCCCAGATTGCCGATAACTCTTACTACGATCTGCTTGCTTCAGAAGCGCGGCTGGCCAGTTTTGTGACCATCGCGAAGGGGGATGTGCCGCAGGAAAACTGGTTCCGGTTGGGCCGCCAACTAACCTCCGTCAATGGCGGACGCGCGCTTATATCCTGGACCGGCACCATGTTTGAGTACCTGATGCCGTTGCTGGTGATGCGCAATTACCCCGGCTCTCTGCTCGATGAAACTTACCGCACCATCGTCAAGAGGCAAATCGAATATGGCGCGGAACGTGGCGTTCCCTGGGGCGTGTCCGAATCTGCCTATAACGTTCGTGACATTCACTTGAACTATCAGTATGGACCATTTGGCGTTCCTGGTCTGGGATTGAAACGCGGACTGATTGAGGATTTGGTGGTGGCTCCTTACGCCACGATGCTTGCGGCGGAGATTGACCCACGAGCAGCATTGAATAACCTGCGCCGCCTCGAGAAGGAAGGGGCCATGGGTGCTTATGGTTATTACGAGGCCATTGACTACACAGCAGAACGCTTACCGCAGGGGCAGCCCTATGTTTTGATTCGTGCTTTCATGACTCACCATCAGGGCATGGGTCTGGTCGCGCTCACCAACGTGCTGCGCAACGACCGTATAGAGAACCGGTTCCATTCCGACCCGCTGGTCCAGGCAACCGAGCTGCTATTGCAGGAACGAGTTCCCGTTGGCGTGCCGGCGGAGCCGCCGCGCGCGGAAGAAGTTTTGACCGGTCGCGTGATGCAAACGCCGCAGGGGATGAGCACGCGGGTCTACCACCGCTTCGATACAGAAACGCCGCGCACGCAGTTGCTGTCAAATGGTACTTACAACGTCATGCTCACGGCCGCGGGCGGCGGTTATTCCAACTGCGGCGTAAACGCTGTCACTCGCTGGCGCGAAGACGTTACGCGCGATAACTGGGGCGCCTTCATTTATCTGCGCGACGTCAGGAGTGGCGCCGTTTGGTCGGCAGGTTATCAACCTGTTCATAAGCGACCGCAGTCGTATGAGGTAGCATTTTCCGAGGATAAGGCAGACTTCTGGCGCAACGATGCCGGGATCGTGACGCACATGGAGATAGTCGTATCGGCCGAAGACAACGCCGAGGTACGCCGGGTTTCGTTAACCAACAATTCCACCCGTACGCGTGAGATCGAGCTCACAAGTTATGCGGAAGTGGTCCTCAATACGCCTCAGGCCGACGCGGCCCATCCAGCTTTTAGTAATCTGTTCATCGAGACGGAATTCTTCGCGGCAGAAAACGCAATCCTGGCCCATCGTCGCCAACGTTCCAGCGGGGATGAACCCATCTGGGGCATTCATGTGGTTGTTGTTGAAGGTGATCTGGTAGGTGCGGTGCAGTACGAAACCGATCGCGGACGATTCCTGGGCCGTGGCCACACGCCTGCCGATCCAGTTGCCGTCATGGAGGATCGACCGCTGTCGAATACCACCGGTGCAGTACTGGATCCGGTGTTTAGTTTGCGCCGGCGCGTAAGAATTCCGCCCAACCAAACTGTGCGCTGCTCATTCAGCACCATTGTAGCGCGCTCGCGCGAGCAGGCGATAATGCTGGCGGATAAGTATCACGACCCAAATACTTTTGAGCGGGAACTACGACTGGCCTGGACCAAGGCACAGGTCGAGATGAGTCACTTGAACATCGACGCGGAAGAGGCGCACCTGTTTCAGCGTTTGGCATCACGCTTTATTTATTCGGATCCTTCACTTCGCCCGCGCCCGCACGTGCTTGCGCTCAACACCAAGGCGCAATCGAGCCTCTGGGCTTACGGGATCAGCGGCGACTTGCCGATTCTGGTGGTGCGGATAGACAAGGAAGCCGACCTGCCTATGGTGCGCAAGATCGTACGCGGCCATGAATATCTGCGCTACAAAGGACTGCAGATCGATGTGGTGATTCTCAACGACAACCCCACCACCTACCTGCAATCGCTGCAAAAAGAACTGGAGACGATGATTCGCACCAGCGGCCTGGGAAGTTTGCAGGATAAGCCGGGCGGCGTATTTTTGCGGCGCACGGATCAAATGCCGGAGGCAGATCGCATTCTGCTCCACTCCGTTGCCCGGGCGGTGATTGTTACCGAGCGCGGCCCGCTCGCGGATCAGCTCGAGCGTCCAGAGGTCGCCGAGCTGTTACCAGAGGCTTTTGTTCCACGCTTGCCTTCGCAAACTTATCCGGAGCCCACGGTTGCCCCGCCGGAGTTAAGTTTCTTCAACGGGCTGGGTGGGTTTCATCAGGGTGGCCGCGAATATGTGACGCTGCTGGGCGCGGAACAATGGACGCCCGCTCCCTGGGCTAACATTATTGCCAACAAGAGTGATTTTGGTTTCCAGGTTACAGAAACCGGCGCGGGCTACACCTGGTCAGTAAATAGCCGCGAGAACCGTCTGACACCGTGGTCAAACGATGCCATTTGCGATCCCCCCGGCGAAATTGTTTTTCTACGCGACGAAGATACCGGCACCGTCTGGTCGGCGACTCCCTTGCCGATTCGCGGAAGGGAGCCTTATGTAATCAGGCACGGCCAGGGTTATTCTGTTTTTGAACACACCAGCCACGGCATTTCGCAGGAATTGTTGCTGTTCGTACCACTTGATTCGCCGGTGAAGATTTCGCTGTTGCGCCTGCGCAATCGTAGCGACAGAAAAAGAAAACTAACGGTCACGTTGTACAACGAGCTGGTGCTCGGCTTTCAGCGCACCACTTCCGCTCCCTACGTAATTACGACGATTGATCAGCCAAACGCGACAATCTATGCGAACAATCCTTTCAACAACGAATTCGCCGGCCGCGTCGCTTTTGTGGCGACGAATGAAAGAGTTTCCAGCGCCACTTGCGATCGCAAAGAGTTTATTGGTCGCAATGGCACGCTAACGCGTCCGGCGGCTCTGCGCCGGATAAATTTAGCCGGACGCGATGGCGCCGGACTCGATCCCTGCGCCGCGCTACAAGTCACAATCGAGTTGGCGCCGCATGAAGGACGCGAAGTTATCTTTCTGCTTGGAGAAGCCGGGTCGCGGAAAGAGGCCGAGTTACTGGTCGCAAAGTTTAGCCATCCGGGAAATGTTAACGACGCATTTGAGGACGTTTTGACGCATTGGGACACACTGCTCGGTACGATCGAGGTCAGAACTCCCGATGCGGCCATGGACACGATGCTCAATCGCTGGTTGCTCTACCAGACCTTATCGTGTCGCATCTGGGCGCGTTCGGCTTTCTATCAATCAGGCGGGGCGTTTGGCTTTCGCGACCAGTTGCAGGATGTCATGGCGCTCGTCTACAGCAGTCCGGCCGTAGCGCGGCAACAAATATTGATTGCCGCCAGTCACCAGTTCAAAGAAGGTGACGTGCAACATTGGTGGCACCCGCCCTCGGGCCGCGGCGTGCGCACGCGTTTTTCCGACGATCTCTTGTGGCTTCCGTTTGTCGCAGCATTCTACATAAGTGTTACCGGCGACCGATCGGTGCTGGACGAAGTAGTCCCGTTTCTCGAACAGCCGCTGCTGAAACCGGATGAGCAGGAAGTCTACATGCAGCCCTCGGTCTCCACCGAGTCGGCCTCAGTTTATGAACACTGCATTCGCGCGCTCGATCGTAGTTTGCAGGTTGGTCCGCACGGTCTGCCTTTAATGGGCTCAGGCGACTGGAACGACGGCATGAATCGTGTCGGCCATCTGGGCAAAGGTGAAAGCGTCTGGGTTGGTTGGTTTCTCTACACTACGCTCGCAGCGTTTGCTCCTTTGTGCTACGGCCGGAAAGAGGAGGCGCGCGTCAACCGTTACCGGGAGCATTTGGAGAAACTGAAAAAGGCTCTGGCGGAGAGCGGCTGGGACGGCGACTGGTATCGTCGCGCCTATTTCGACGACGGCACTCCGCTCGGCTCCGTGCAGAACGATGAGTGTCGCATCGACTCGATTGTGCAGTCGTGGTCTGTTATCTCCGGCGCCGCCGAAAGCTATCGAGCGCAGCGCGCGATGGCCGCGGTTGAAGAATACTTAATACGGCGCGGGGACGGTCTGGTGATTCTTTTCACGCCGCCGTTCGACAAAGGAAAGTTGGATCCTGGTTACATCAAGGGTTACCTGCCGGGCGTCCGCGAGAATGGTGGGCAGTATACTCATGCGGCCTTGTGGACTCTGATAGCGTTTGCCATTCTCGGCGATGGCGAGCGCGCCGGCGAGCTCTTCTCGCTCCTGAATCCGATCAACCACTCTTCGACGCGCGCCGGGCTGCACAAATATAAAGTGGAACCGTATGTAGCCGTCGGCGACGTGTATGCTGTCCCGCCTCACACGGGCCGGGGAGGTTGGACTTGGTACACAGGTTCGGCGGGTTGGATGTATCGCGCCGGACTCGAATCGATTCTTGGTTTCAAGCTGCGTGGGGAGCGCCTGCAGATCGATCCGTGCGTGCCGCGTTGGTGGCGCGACTTTGAGATCACCTACCGGCGCGGCCGCACCACCTATCGCATTAAAGTTGAAAACCCGCTCGCGGTGAGCCGGGGCGTTGCCACCGTCGAGTTGGACGGTGCTCTCCAACCTGACGATGAGGTTCCGTTAACTGATGATGGGCAAACTCACGTCGTTCGCGTTGTGCTGGGAGAGAAAGCAAAAGGCGATTCAGATGAGGAAGAAGCCGAAGCTGCTCACGAGCAACAAGCTAGCGGCAGTTAACCTTCGCATGACTGGCAGCGCTGACGTCTTGTTTGTAGCTTCTCTATTGGGACCGCGGGCGCCCTCGCCCGCATTTGGGTAGGATAGACTTTCCAGTCTGTCACTTCGAAATAGAACTTCATTTTCCAGAAGGCGACGACCTTCGTCCCTGGGACCGCGGGCGCCCTCGCCCGCCTCTTCACGCCGAAGGCGTGAAATAGAATAGCC
>DASXQM010000309.1:0-25282 GCA_036507195.1 Pyrinomonadaceae bacterium
CTTTCCACTGATTCACCAGGACAAGCTTGATCTACGGACAATGGAATTGCGCGACTATCTTTGCGATCCCAAACCTCTCAATCGCGAAGTGCATTCTCTCTGTCTTGCCTCCGCGGATGTCCTTGACGGCGCCACTCTGGACTTCAAGCTCGGCCGCCAGAGACAGAAGCCTGCAGATGAAACGGGATATGCCGAAGCAGCGGCGTCAGCCATAGATCATGAACGAGCAAGACTGTTGGGACAGGTGGGTAATAGGCTCAGAATCGCCGGCCGCCTGAATGAGGCGCGCGAAGCCTTCCGGCGAGCATTGATTGTTATCCCTAAGGACGGACGACTGATATTTCAGTTTGCGCGTTTGCTAAGATCTCAGGCAAGCAGTTTGAGCGACCACAAGCTTTTATCAAGGGGAAGAGCCGCCCTTCGTCTTTCCGCGAGGCGCGCTGAATATGAACCGGAATTGTTAGCGCTGGTGGGTGAAAGCTTCCTTGAATGGGGCGAAACGATGCGAGCGCAGACTAGTTTTCAGAGAACCATCGAACTACAGCCAGAGAATTTTCGGGCGCGCATGGGTCTCGCGAATCTTGCCTTGCGCGAAGGCAAGTTGGCTCATGTGATTCATCAGTATCGCGACGCCGCCCGGGCAGCTGCAGATCAGGCGTTGACTTTACATGCGAGACGAGAAGCAGACTACTACGCTCGGCTTAACGACGACGATGATTATCTTACGTTAGAATTGCGGCGCATCAACTGGCTGCAACATTCTCTCAAGGTACGTCGACTGGCTGCGCGCGTCACGAATGCCAGTATCCTGGTGGCCCTGGTTATTCCCTACTTTGATCCGGCCGTTGCCGGACTTTGCTGGTCGTTTGCTTCTTCGGCACTCATAGCCTGGTTAGCCAGCCTCGTCGCCATCAAGTTTTTGGCTAAAAGATGTACCCCCCGATTAAAGACAGTTTAGGGCCCAGCCTTTAGATAGTCCTTTTTAGAGTCCGCAACCTGAAGGTTGTACTCTGAATTATCACCAAAGCAACTAGGGTGTTTTCGAGCGAGTTTTTCCTTCCTTGTGCGCTGCAGACCGGGTAGAGGTTTCTGATTTTGCGCCACGCGTCGTTCGCCTGCCGGATTCATTTCCAGAAGCACTTTCCGGCGATGGCTCGAGCGCAGCAGGCGTCTCAGCGAAAGCGGACGCCGCTCTAGCCTCGTTGTCCTTCAGCGACTCAGTCGTCTGCGGCACTATAGTGCGAGATTGTTGCTCAACGGGTGAAGCTACCGCAAAAGTTTGAGTCGGTTCGGGACTTAGCAAAGCGTCCCAGCGATAGCGCGGCCTTTCGCGGCGCTGATTGAGTCGCTTGAACACGAGGTTCGTAACCGCTTCCGTAATCCAGGTGTGATAGAACTCGCCGACTGAGGCCAACTCAGCATCCGGCGCCGGGTTCATGAAATCGATTGCGTAGGGAATCCCGTCCTTGATCGCAAACTCCACTGTGTTGAGGTCGTATCCGAGCGCCGTGCATAGCATACGGACGTCCTGACGAACGCGATCGGCCAGGTCAGGAGCGAGGTAATCCGGGTTGTGAACATACTGCTCGCCGGAAAGATAAGGCTTGCGGGGATCGTAAGCCATGATCATCACTTCTTCCTGGCCAACGCAGTAGCAGCGCACAAACTGATCGAAATCAATGGCCTCCTGCAAGGTCATGCAGAGAGTTCCCGTCTGATCGTATTCCTTCCAAAGTTCCTCGAGCGAATTGATCTTCGAGACATTCTTCCAGCCGCCGCCGTCAAACGGTTTCAAAAACGCGGGCAGACCAACGTAATCGACGATGCCTTGCCAATCGAGCGGAAATTCCAGGTTGCGCAAGCTCTCGCTCACTATGCCTGTCATATAGTCTTTCTGCGGCAGCAGAACCGTCCTGGGAACGGCGACGCCGAGCTTTCGGGCGAGTGAGTAGTTAAAAAACTTGTCGTCGGCTGACCACCAAAAAGGATTGTTAATAATAATCGTGCCCTCGAGCGCCATCCGCTTCAGGGTGGCTCGATAGAAGGGAACTTCATGAGATATACGATCGATTACTACGTCATAGCGAGGTGGCGCGTCGTGCCTGATTCCACCGAGCTTTATGAAGTCCGCGGTTATTTCGCCCTGGCCTCGTTCATTAATACTATTGAGGAGCGCGTCTGGGAAAGTCTTTTCGCGCCCTACCAAAATGCCTACCCTTTTCATAAAACCCACTCGTCCTTCTTAAGAAATCTTTGGTTTCGGCCACCACGCGCAAGCGGAAGGCTCGTAACGCCCAATTCACATGCTTGGGACTGATTTAACCCATACCCGCCGATAAATATTTCTATAGGAAATTACGCAGACTACGATTTAACTGGAGGAGTTGTCAATTCGGTTATAGACATCCTAGTTGTCGTTTTTCTTCACACGCAGCCCGTCACCGTCATACGACTGCACCAGCGAATAACCGCCGTAGGAAGCCTGGTCTGCTGCCAAGATTCTACGAATAGCTTAACGTGTAAGAGCCCAGCCCATTGAAGGTCCAGGTTTCAGAAGTCAAGCGGGAAAGGTCATCATTGATATCTTTTTCATCGCGTCCAGGGGTTCTGTGGGTAAGATTGCGTAGGCAGTCGTAGTTGCATGCGATCTCTCAGCGTTATTCACTTAATCGTCTGCCTTGCATATTCAAGCCAGACTGCATAATCAAACCCAGCCTAATAATCAATACCAACTTGATGCTCATGGCAAACTCCTCTTGATGATCCTTAAAAAGATCTTTCACCAGCTTGGAACTTGTTGATTGTATCGCGCCGGAAATCGTCTGGCGTTGTAGGGTTCTGCGGAACTCCACAGAAATCAAGGTCCGTTGACCGGCACTGCTTGATCGCCCCGTATCTCAAAGTAACCTGAAGCATGAGGAGCGTTTACGGCGATAAACCAGTACCGATAGCGTTTTCCTGGAACAAGTGGTGGTGCTACTCCTATCTTGGGCTTGATCTGCTTATAACCCGAAGGCACCGAACCGTAGGTCAGACGACCCAACTCTTCAACTGGCTTTGCGTTATCCTCCCCTTTTTCCTCAGCGGCGAAAAAGCCGCCATCCTTGCCGACCGCTGTATATTTGTGACCCGAAGAGGAAAGAAAACAAACGCGTCAAGATGAACGCGCTAACAAGCGACAATAACAAACCTTCCATCAAGTTTTTACGTTCTAACATAACGTCCCCTCATGGCTTTGGTGGAAGAATTCCAGACTTAGTGACGTGTCCACCAAATACACAATCCTCAAATGCTGTTCCCGCATCGGTGTCTCCGTCGTATCTGTCAGCAGCATCCCCCGCCACCTTTGGAGAAATGTTAGTAATGTACGACAGGCTATTCCCCAATTCATGAACCCACAAACCCAGGGCCTCCGAACCCTGCGGTACCGCATCGTATGCAATCGCGTTAACGTACGGACTGCTTGAATCGGTGAATCCGTAAATAACGTGGCCTCCTCGTGCCAAACACTTGCGGCAGCGCCTTCCAGAAACCCAAAGCGCCATCGCCGACGGCAAGTTTCGGATCGATTGTGAGCCCGTGCCTTGAGATCCAGCAGCAACTCTTTCCACGAACTTTCTGACTCGCGGTAGCCGTCGCCCATCGCCAACAACTCCTTCTTACCGTCGGCAGTGGCCCCAATTACTACTAAAATGCACTGACTGGCGTCCTCCAACCGCACCCCGAAGTGCACCCCGTCCACCCAGATGTAAACGTAGTTCTTGCCCGCCAGCGAGCGCTTGGACCAGCGCTCGTACTGTTCTTTCCATATCTCTTTCAGCCGGCTGACCGTGGCCGCCGAAAGACCCGGAGCGTCACGGCCCAACAAGGCAGTCAAGGCGCTGGAGAAGTCGCCGGTCGAGAGCCCTTTCAAGTACAACCAGGGCAGCAGTTCCTCGATGCTTTTCGTGCGCCGCAGATAGCGCGGCAGGATGTTCGAGCTGAACTTGATCGTGCCTTCGCGATCGCGCACTCGCGGCGCTTTCACCGGTACATCGCCGATGCCTGTTTGAATCGTGCGCTCTGGTTCATAGCCGTTACGCACCACCCGCTGTCGCTCTCGTTCATCTTTCAGCTCGCGATGGCAAGCGACGAACTCCGCCACCTCCGCTTCCACCGCCTGCTGCAACAACTCTCGCGCCCCGCTCCGCAACACCTCGGTCAGCGCATCCGCCACCGGCAAGGCGATTCCTGGATTCTGGTACTCAACTACGCTATCTTCTTTCACGGCGTATTCCTCCTTAGCAATAAGGTTGATGGTTCGCGAAAACTCATCAAGAATACGCCACCTTTTTGCTCCGCTCATACACAACTTTCGAGCTTAACTCACCTCGCTACCGCGCCATCCCTAGACTCGTCCCTTAGATTAAACTTGACGAGGGTTTGACCAGCACACGGGTCTGGTGTTGGATTCCCTTTGGACTTCTGCGGAACTCCAAGTGTGAAAGTTGTGAATAAGAATCTGCGGTCAGGGCTGGCTCGTTGAACCTAGCACAGGCTCGACCTTTTCTAGGCGCATGATTGAGAAACGATACGGACAGCAACCTAAGTGACCACAGCCGTTTTCATTGGGACCCTCGAAGCGACCAACAGCAGTAACTCGCGCTCGGCCGTCACAGCGATGCTGTCTCAAGCACGCCAGTTCTGCAAATTTCTCCTTCAACACTTCGTCTGCATAAGCGTAGGCCGGATCGAACTCGACCCATGTGGAGTTATCCTTGCAAGTCGCGTCGTAGAAAATTGTGTTTTCAAGGTTCTTAAAGAATAGCGCCTCCGTCCGAACTACCTCGTTGTTGAAGCGGGTGGGATTGCGAACAAGATCGCAATAGGGAACTGTTGGAGCTTTCTCGACAGCGGCCGACAAAGCGGGTGGCCACTCGAGTTCCTGAACGTTGGCCTGTCGGTATCTGAACAGTGCGAATAAAAAAACAACTGCCAGAGTAACGAGTAACAGATAGATATGCTTGGCTTTCATTATTGCTCTTGAGCTAATCTCTCATGGGAAGTGTGTCGAGAATGAAGCCACATTCTCTGTAAATGGTGGCATCGTTCGCCGCGCTTTTCGCGGGATCGTCACGATCACTTGGTATAAGGCCTAACGCATGAGCGAACTCGTGCAATATAGTTAAAGCGCGGTTTTGGCGGGGGGTCAGATTCGTCAGTTTTGTCTGGTATATGTCATTCACTGGGCTCCATGTTAATCCTGTGCCTTGGGTTCCATCATCCTCATCGAGGAAGAAAGCAGTGCCCAATCTCAGAGTTGCTGACATCCCACCACCCGAGTTGCTGGTTCCAGCTATCCCTCCCCATCGAGGATCGTGAGTCGCGCTCTGCCAGAAATTCGCAAAAACCTTGGTCACCTCAGGCAGGGAGCTACCCTTAGTAAAGAAGTCTTTGCACGGGTCCTTCTTCCTACCCCTTTTCTGTGAAATAGCTGTGGCGGCATCACCGAAGGCGTGATTGATCTTAAGATCATCGGGATTCTGCGGAAGCAACCGGTCTGCCGCTTGTTTGTCGTAAGCTTGCTCGTAAGCCTGATGCAGTCTGCGACTTAGCTCGATGAAAGCCAGGATACGGGCTGCTTCATAAAGTCGCTGACCCCTGACGCGAGTTTGGAGATAACTTCGCGATCGGCCGGACGATCCACTTTTCTCTTTAGCTGCTACGCATTTCATCAGCGCAAGGTTAGAACAACTCGACCAGCAGCGATAGGGTCAACGGTCACTCTTTAGCTGCTGCCGATCGAGGGCAAGAAGGATGGCCAGGAATGGCCAAGATGAGCGATCGAGATGGCTGTTAACTTTGTTAACGCACCGTTTACAAAGTTAACGCGGATCGCCTAAGTCCTTTGGTTGTGCGAGTAGACATTGTAGACATTTTGTCTACAACGTATACGCCACCGCCACGATTTTCGGGGGTGGCGTGTCCCTATTTTTCAGGTGCGCAGCACCTATTCCAGCTTTCAGTCGACTGGGATTTGTCAGCAGTGGCGGGAGCTTGGCGATGCGCTGCTCTGGATTGATTCAGGCTGAGAGCCGATGCGCCGCGAGCGATTCGGCTTCCTCAGCAGCTTCAGCAACTAAAGAAAGAAGCAACTCTTCGCGCTCGTCGCTCTGCTCCGTCTTTCCCGAGACAACCGATGAAGCACAGAATCGACCCTTATAATCTCTGGCATGATTTAACCGAGCAGAGGTTCATCATGCCCAAAAGAAGAATGCAACTGGCTGGAAAGAGTGAGAGCTTCGGAGAGCGACTGGCGCGGCTCAGACAAGAGGCCGGATTATCGCAACGCGACCTGGCTGCCGAGGTGAATATCTCCCAGAGAATGGTCGCCTATTACGAAAAGCAAACGGCGCATCCGCCAACCCATCTACTGGCGATTCTGGCCAAGGCCCTCGGCGTTTCTTCTGATCAGTTGTTGGGGATTAAAGAAGTGAAGAGTAATGGCCGCACTCGAGACAATCGCCTGTGGCGGCGCTTCAGCCAGGTTGAACAACTTCCACAGTCTCAGCGCAAGCAGATCGTCCAGATCCTCGACGCCTTCCTCGAACGTGACAAGCTGAAAAAGGCTTCTTGAACCACTTATCGCAGCAGAACGAAGTTGGGATACTTTATCATGGATGATAACGCGCCATCACCAGCGAGCCATGACCTTCCGGATTAGGTAACACTTCCTCTTTCTCTTCTTGTTGAAAGTGATCGTCTTGCCACCTGTATCGAGCGCGCGTAAAGAACTTTGGACAGCACGCGCCTTCTAACGTAAACGGATCAGACTGGTATAAGTTCTTTCCTGTTAACTTGTTCTTGCCATATAGCACTACCACCAGTTGGCCGCTTTCAGCATATGCTTGCCGCAGTCCACCATCACCTCGGTCTCCCGTTTCGAAAGCCCAGAGCAGTTTTTGACTTTCACCTTGTGCCGTGTAGATGTAAACGATGTGCGGTATTGCGCTGCCTCTGAGACTGACTCCAAGTATCACCATGGCTTCCTCTCGTCCATCACCAGTAACGTCGCCATATCCAACAGAAGCTAGAAGCAAAGGGTCATGGGTTTTGTCGCCGGCGTACTTGCCGTGTGCCAGCTTAAAGCCATTTCTGCCATACGAAAACTCAGGCTTCGCTGGATAAGCAAAATTGGCAAAGTCAATGGCACGAATAGAGGGGTTAAGAGAAGGGCTTAACGCGACTGTAGCTTGTGAAGTGGGCGATGCGTTCGGTTGAGACGATGGTCCTTCAGATGCAAGATTGCCGGTTGAGCAAGCTGAGGTCGCCGCACTGACGCCGACGATCGCGCAAACGACTATGAAAGTTTTAGTTTGCACGGAAGTGCACTCTCCTTTCACTGCTCATTTCCTCAAACAATTGAAGAAGGCATCGTATCCTGAACTTAGAGCATTGAACTCGTTGACGCGGGTGCGGTAGGGACCAGTCCTCGATGAGCCAGAGCGGTAAATACCCGCCATGTCTGCGAGAGCGCTCACGCCTTTTGGACGACCTTTCCTACCGGCACCATCATTTAGCGCTCGCGCTCCCCATCTGAGGGCTAAGTATGGGTTGCCATTAAATCGCGCAGTTTCGGAAGCGAAGGTTCCCATCACCTCGCCGGCGTCGTCGCTGAGAGTATTGACAAATCGATCTTTGCCAAAATAAGTGGTGGATGTTTGTAAGGGACCTACATCAAAGCCGCCATCGTCCCTCGCATTAGCCACCGGATTGAAGTCGAAGCCGGATTCCTTGGCCCAGGTAACGGCTATCAGCGTTGCATTTGTTCCCTCTTGTGAGGAAGTCCAGAGGATGGCTTCAGTGGCAAGTTTCGAAGGTGCGGGAGACTTACCCAGAAGCTTCGCGCAGCCGTCATATTTCTTCTGATCTATTTGCGGTGCAGGGTTCTGCGGGCCATCGGGCGATGGATCACCACCGAAGAGATTACCAGTGACGTAGTTGTATTCGTAAGAGGTCTCCCAATGTCCGGGCCTGCCCTCGTTGTCCGGCGAATAAGGGTCATAGTAGGAACTTTCCTTAGGAGCGTCACCTCGCCGGGTTAGAGTTGGTAGTATGTTCGATTTCGGTAGAGGGTCATTAATCCACTTGCGATTCTGGGTACGGGTTGATAACGCGACGCCGCCCCAGCCTGCGTTGGCGATATCGGCCAATCCGCCGGTGGTTGAGATGATGATGCTACCTGGCTGTACCCCTCCATTCCCAATCGCGCGCATAAGGCTGTCACAACTGGCGGCCACCCCATCCAGCTTGCAACCAGTCGTAAGGTTATTTCCGTTGCTGAAGCTCGAACTCGCGCTGCCGTAACCCGGCCCGTACATCGCGCTCGGAGGTGTCGGTGCGGGTGCGTGCTGCATTAGAGGTACGTAGTTCCCTAACGGATCGTAAGCTGCTAAGCCCAGGTAGCCACCGCCACCCATTTCGGTTTGTCCCTGTGGGTCCCGTTGAATCCACCGTACCACCGGTTGGTTGTTGTCTTTTGTCTGTTGCGGGAAGACCAAGCCCCCAGCGGGCACATAGGTCATGGTCTTGTTGCCGGAGGCATCCAGCTTCGTCAGGGTCGCTCCGGCCAATACTGCCGAATGGATTAGATAATTAGAGTTTGGGTTGGAGCCGGTCACTGATTCATAAACAACCTGGCCGTCGCCGTCATATGTTTGGTTAAGCGTAGTGGTCGTGCTGCCTGCCGTTTCGGCCGTGCTGGTCAATTCTCCGGCAGCGTCGTAGGTCCAGTTGCGTTGATTGCTGCTGGAGGTGGCCGGGCTGATTTTCAGACGTCCGTCGGCATCGTAGGTCCAACCGACGCGCCGATTGTCGCTGTAAGTGGCGCTGTCGGACTGCCCTGACTGCCAGAGGTAGGTTCCTGAGCGTGCTGTTAGATTATCGAATTGGTCATAGCTGTAGTACTGAACAAACGGGGTCATATTGGTGCCGCCGGCGCCCGTGATTCGCCCTTTAAGATCGTAAGCGTAACTACGGCTCATAAAGCGCACAGTCTCCGGTGGGTTAGAGCCCGGCGTATCATCCAAATCAGTAAGTTGATTCAAACGGCCATCGTCGAAATAACTATAGTCTTCGCGCAGCATATTAGTGCTGCCAGCCGCAAGCCGAAATTGGGTAGCCAGCATTTTCGAGTTGAATTGCGGGACAGTAACCGCGGTGCCGTTGCCAAACGAAGCGGCCCTGACGGCGCCCCACGCGCGGTAAAGGACGTTGCTGGCGAAGGTCGTGACACCTGCATAGGCGTTGTTGGCCGGGCTCGTGACGCTGGTCAATCGCCCTGTCGTATCGTGTCCGTAATCGATCTCCGAGCCGAAAGCATCAGTGACGCTTGCCAGGTCGTTTGCGAGATTGTAGCTGTAGCTGATCTTATAAGCGCCGTCGGCTGAGGGCAAGGGATTTGAGATGCCGTTGATGAAACGGTTTTCAGACTGCAGCCGGGAAAGTTGATCATAAAGGTAATCAACATGGCCCAATTGATCCGTCATCGATTTACGATTCCCGGCGGCATCGTAAACATAGCCGAGGCTAATCGTGCTAAGGCCGGACAGCACATGCGAAACGCTGGTTAATTGATGCCGATTATTGTAGCCATAAGTGCAAGTCGCGCCACGTGCGTCAACGACTGAGAGGACCGTGTCGTCTGGGTTATAGTTGTAAGTGGTCACCGCTTCCGTATCTTGCTGCGGGACATGTTTGGTCTTCAGTCGCCCGTACCCGTCGTAAATCAAGTTTGTTTGCTGGCACGCACCGTAGGGGCAACTGAGGTCGTTTGGATCCGAGGGGATGGTTTCATTTGCGGGATCAAATTGTCTGATCAACCTAACCTGATCGCGCGCGTTATAGCTGTTGATTGTCGTCGAATATGGACTGCCGCCTTGCCAATTCAGAATTTCGGTCTTGACAGTACGGCCAAGCACGTCGCTGTAGATCTTCTGCTGGCGGCGCTTGGCTACACCACCGTCAACGGTGCCCTCATCTGTGAGTGTGACAACTTCACCGCCCGCGCAGCCGCATCCTGTGTAGCTGGCTTCTTTCGTCGTGCCGTCGGTGTTCGTGGTAACCAGGGGTCGGCCTTTCCAGTCGTAACTTTGTTGCGTGTAGAGCCATCCGGGCAAATCATCGCCTGCTGGAGCCCAAGCGTCATTCGTTTCCGTGGGATTCGACTGTTTCACCGCCCGTCCCATACGGTCGTAAATGGTATTCACAGCACGGTAGCCGCCCATGCTGCCCGGATGATTGCTCGCAGCGACGACTGCTCTTCCGATGCCATCAAACACAGTATTTGAATAAGCTTCGTCTGCGAGATTGTTAACTGTGGAGAAAGTGAGCGAGTAGTTCGGTCCATATACATAGCGCACGTAAGCGCCATTTGTGGTTGAGGTAGCCTTCTCAATTCTTCCGGCTGCATCGTAAGCAAATGTTTGCACAGGGCCGGGAAGATTCTGAGTTGTATTTGGCTGCGGAGTTTGGGTCTGTGTCACGGCGCCAAAGTCAAAGTTGTAAGTAATAGTAGACGAATAGCCGTCGGCGTCGGTCACCGTTTTGGGGTAAGCGAGAGTATTGCGACCGTTATTACCGTCAGAGAATGAATCGACATAACTGACGGTGGTGGTGTGATTCGGCAGCGGATCAGTAGTCGAAACTACCGCGCCCGACGTGTTGTACTTCATGCTCGACACGGTGAACTGCGAAATATCGGTAGCATCGTAGCGCTTCACGCTGCTTAGGTTGGCGCGTCCGGTGACAAAGGTTGTACCGTAGTTGTCATTGTCGTGGCGAACCGGTGCGTCGGTGCCTTGAAGCGAGCCTGCTTCATCATAAGCAAAGCCTACCTTGGACATGAGTGTCTCCGTGCCGCCACTGACTTCATACAATGTCTGCTCCTTTACCAGACCAATAATGTGGCGATCCAGATAGCTCGCATCCAAGGTTGTATTCATCCGGTAATCAACATGCGTGCGCCGCAAGACTGTGCTCGCATCGCCGGCGTATTCGCGCATGTCGCTTGGCAGGCTGCAACTCGCGCCGCTTGGCAATGTGGAGGTTGTATAAGTCGTGGTTACGCGACGATGGTTGCTGCCGTCGTCGATGTTCGTTTCGGTTACCCTGGGGTTTGTTTGATAGTTAACGCCGGTGTTGTCCTGCGTCCAAGTGTTACTGGTCCATTTTTGCTTCACTCCGGCAGACCACACTTCAGTCTGCGTTGTTAATCCGCGTTGCCAACCAGTACCGTAAAACTCCTTATATAGTGTGCCGTCTGAAGTTGTCACCGTATGAGAACCGTCACCAGGATCGCCGTATAGCGTTGCCACTTCCATAGGCACGCCATTGATGCCGGTCCAGTTTTGAGCCCAGACATGGGTGTCGATTAGGCGCGGACAATCATCCACGGTCGTGTCGTAGTCGTAAGCCGTATAAGCACGCTCAATGTTATCGGAGCGGAAGCTTCTAATCGGGTTCACCTGGCCCGCTGCGTTGTATTCAAACGTATAGCGTGAGCCATCGTCTAACCCAACTTGATTGAGCACGGGGATTGTAGAAGGATTGGCTGCGCCGACGGCCAATACGCCGGTGAAGCTCGGCTGTAGCGTCTTTGTGCCCCAGCCGAAGCTAGCCCAGGTGTGCGTCGCCGGTACGCCATTGACGGTCCAACTTTGCGTGATCGAAAGCAGGTTGGCATTCGTGTCGTAGTTGAAGGTGATGGTGCGGGCAAGCGTATCGATAATGGTCGTGATGTGTCCCAGCCAGTCGTAGTTAACCGAAATATAGTTGCCGTTGCGATCTTTTATCTGGGTGCAGCGCCACTCGCTATTGAACGACTGATAGGTTAGCTGTGTGCCATCTGTTGTGCGCACCAGCAGACTCCCGCCGGAATCAATGAGTTGTAGATAGGACGAGTCGGCCGCCTCGTAAACATTCGATGTGCCAAGCTGTCTGAGTGAGACACGACTTCCTCCAGAGATCAGCAAATACACGTTGCGGCCTGCTTGAGCGTCAAAAAGCTTTTCCTGAATGGTGGGGGAACCCAGACGGAAGCCGGGACTTGGCCAGCCATTGTCTTCATCGAAGTAGAGGTAGGGACCCGACCGCGTCCAAACCATCGATGAATAAGACAAACTTAAACCGAGATCCAGCCCGGCTCTTCCCGGCAAGCCCAAAAGCGACACGCTCCATTCAGCGTCTCGAGCCGTCAACCCGCTTCCAGGCTGGTTAAATGGATCCACGCGTGCGGATGCCAGAGAAGATACCGTGCTTGAGGCCGCGCCGTTCGGCGTCAAGGTTGAGACGATACCTGCGAACTCTCCGCATTCATCAAAAGCGCGTCGTACGTTTTCGCGCCCATTAGAGTTGCAGACGCTTTCCCAGAACGCCCAACCGGGCGCGTCCGGCTCGCGCATGAGATAAGTCTTATAGAGATCGTAAACATACCAGTGATTGTCGCGATTGCGCGCGGCATAGTCACTTGACTCAAAGAGCGTTTTCCCCAGCTCACGCACAGCCAACAGCATCGAGCTCTGACCGTTTGGGAAAGCCGCGCGCAGGATATCGTTCCAGTAAGACGATTCATTCCCATTGGCCGCGCGGGCCAGCGCCGCTTGGTTGAAGTTTGCAAGATACTGTTCGCTGGCCGCTGTCGTAATGCTTGTCGTCGTCGTTGCGCTGGTTTGTGCTCCCAGGTTGTCTGTCACCGTCAGTGTCACCGGATAAGTTCCTGCGGCAGCATAAGTGTGCGTGAGTGAAACCCCTGACCCAGTACCGCCATCGCCGAAACTCCAGGAATAACTGTTGATGGTGCCATCTGGATCGAATGAGCCCCCACCACTGAACGGAACGTTTTGCGCAACTACACCGCTATAAGGTCCGCCTGAGCTTGCTACGGGCGGTTGATTGCCGCTCGCGTTCCAACTCGGACTGTAATCGCCAAAGCTAGTACCCGCGATAAGTGTCTGATTATTTCCATCAGCGTTCATCATCCAGAGTTGTTGGATTGGGTCGGAGGAATCGCGCTCGCGTTCACTGCGGAAAATGATCTGCGTGCCATCGGGCGACCAGTAAGGCGAATCATCATTCTCCAGAGTATTCGTTAGCTTCAGCGGATTGCTGCCGTCCGCATTCATTACATAAAGGTCTTTGTTGCCGTCACGAGTGCTGACAAAAGCGATCTTCGTTCCATTGCGCGACCAGGCTGGCTGTTCATCTCTGACCAGTTCGCTGGAGAACGTAAGGCGTGTCTGACTCGATCCGTTGGCATTCATTACATAAATGCTCGGAGCCTCTGCATGATCACGTTCACTTGCGAAAGCGATCTTTGAGCCGTCCGGCGACCATGAAGGCTGATAGTCAGCCGCCGAGCCGTTGCTCAGGTTCGTCTGACTCGTGCCGTCAGCATTCATCGTGTAGACCTGGTAATAAGTTCCATTGCGCAGGCTTTGAAAGACGATCTTGTTGCCATCGGGTGACCATATCGCATTGCAGTCATCGGCAGCGTCAGTCGTCAATCGCGTTTGACCAGTTCCATCCGCGTTCATTACATATACGTCACGGTTGGCCGTTACGAGATCGTCGCGATCACTCTGAAACAGAATCTTGCTGCCGTTTGGCGACCAGCGCGGGTGATCGTCATTGCTTCCATTGTTTGTTACTCGGATCAGGTTGCCGCCGTTAGCATCCATTGAGTAGATTTGCGTTAGTCCGTCTCGATTGCTCGTGAAGACAATCCTCGTGCTTCCCGCCTGCGGCATCGGGACCAAAAAGAAATCAAATTCTGGGGCGGTCGCAAACCTCGTGCCTTCGGGCCGCCATTGCGAAAAGAAAGAAGATATTGGTCCAGTTAAATAGGTTCCAAAGGCTCCAGTGTCTAATTGGTAGAATGTGGGATAGCTATGGTTCCATGCTAAGAGATACGGCAAAAAGTCTTGATGAAAGTTGCCGGTTTTTGCCCTGGTCGTCGGCGGAGTGGCTAACCTCACTAGTGGCGACGGCAAAAGTGATACTGGCGAGGGCAGTGGGGAGGGTGAAGGGAAAATCGAGGGCGACGGCAAAGGCGACGTTGATGGAGACGGCAAGGGGGAAGGTGAAAGCGAAGGCGAGGGCAAGGGCGAAGGTAATGGATCGCCAACGTGCAGAACAGTTCGCGGCGCTAGCGGATTCCGTAACGAACGCAGGGTCGAGGGCACACTGGGCGGCGCGACTGGTGGCGGAAGTTGACCATTCCTTACCTCATCGAGATTTGGAAAGATTCCCTCCGGGGCTCCCGCTACCGCTACACCATCCTGCTGAGATCGGCTGGTCGCAGCAGAAGAGCGCTTCCTATGCGCCATCGCAAACGGAGCAACGTAAGTCAAAAGCAAAGAGCAGCAGAGCAATAAGGCAAAAACTCTTCGCTGCCTTTGAGCAGAGCGGAATCGAGAGGACATGGGAGGAACCTCTATGTGGTGGAGTAAACGAGAACGCGGCGCAGGTGTCTGAGGCATCTTGCCTGGCTCACGCTTAGTGCTGTTTCACAGGATCTCTGAGCTGGCTTCCTGTGTGAGAAATGGCGAGGCTCCAGCACTCGTCATTCAGAGTTCCGAATGCTTGCGATGCTATTCTGACGAATGAGGTGTGTCAAGGATTATTCTCAAAACTCCTTAAGCATTACAGCAACAGGCATCTGACCTATACCATATGCGCATCAATCAAGTGTTTCCGCAAGGTCTTTGAGCGGGTTGGTGTGTTACAATTCGCCGCTCAGATGCCCAGCTTCCACGTTTAGTCGATGTCAATTATCCAAATTCCTCAAGAGGAGAAATGCTTCTTGCGTCGTTCATTCATAGCCGTCACAGTTTTCTTCGCGCTCATGCTCGCCTGCACTGGCACGCGCGTTGGTACCTTAGCTCTTGCTCAGCAGCCAACCCCCACCAATCCGCCTGACAAGAAGAACGCTCAAAAGACCGAAAAGGTAGATAAGAATCAGAAGACTTTCACGGCCGAACAGATTGCTGAGTCGGCGATATACCTTTATGGGACCCGTCCACTGCTGGCGCAGATTAGGCGTAATGGCGTCGAGCGTGGCCGAACTTGTAAGCCGACCTGTGAAGTAGGCAAAACCGAGGAAGCCTCGTTTGAACGACGTTTCGTTCGCGGTGAGAGCATGGATAAAGACAAGATCCGGCTCGATCAGAAAATGCCGACGCTGGAGTACTCACTGATTTACGGCGGCGGGCGCCTGTGGGGCCTTATTAACGGAGCCGCGTTCACGCCCAGACAAGACGCCACCAGCACCTTCCTGTCGCAACTCCGCCACAGCCTTGATACTTTCCTGAGGTACAAAGAGAACGGTTCGACCCTTACTTTGGTAGGCAAAGATAAGCAAAAGGGGCTGGATCTCTACGTTGTGGATGTGGTGGACAAAGACAAGCAGTCTACCCGTTACTACATTAGCTCCCGGACCCTTCATGTGCTGTGGCTCGAATATGAGGAACCCGCGCCCGGAGGATCCACGCCGTTGAAGTATTCGCGGAAATTCATGGATTACCGGTATGCCCAGGGCACGCTGGTTCCTTATCGCAGCGTATTGCTGGAGGACGGAAAGCAAATCCAGGAAACCCGAATCCTCAATGTGACTTACGGCATCAAGCTTGATGACGCGCTGTTTAAGAGCCCCGAGGCCTAGTATCTTTACCTGTAGGTCCTGATAGTAGTGTCTGGCCTTTCCCCGGGTATTTTGCAATCCCAGCCCTGGACACCCCTTTAATCGGGCTGTAACGAAATCTATTCTACCCTTTCGGAACCTGGCGGCAGTTCGAGCGTGTATAAACTGCGGACGGCCATCGGTCAGGGTATAATAGGTGTTCAAGTGGCCGCTCCGGTTACGAAGTCGGTAAGTCGTTTAGCTGCGGCGCGTATTCTCAAATAATAAGGAACTCGTCAGCGCGTGTGAGAGCCTACCTGCCCTGATGGACACACTAACTACGATCGAAAACCTCGATTTCGCTGCGGTGTTGCGGCACGAGGTTGTTGCGGATCCGACTTCGGATCACGCCCTGCTCGAGGCCACGCGCACAGGCGACGAAGACGCCTTCGGGGAGCTGGTGAGTCGTTATCGTAACCAGATTACGAGTTACATTTATCGCATGACTAACGACTACGACGGTGCGGTTGACCTGGCGCAGGAAACGTTTGTGAGAGTTTACCGGGCCGCTGAACGATACCAAACGACCTACGCGTTTTCGACGTACATTTACCGAATTGCGACCAATCTCGCGATTAGCGAACTGCGCAAGCGAAAGCGACGCCGGCTGGTTTCTTTGACCGGTTTTTTTCAGTCAAAGGACGGCGCCGAACCGCAGGAGTTTAATCCAGCTGACAGCAAGCCGTTGCCCGATACGGAACTAGTGGATGCCGAGCGTCGCCATGCCGTGCAGCGCGCAATAAGCACGCTACCAGAAAAGTATCGTGCGCCACTCATCCTGCGCGATGTGGACGGGAAAAGTTATGAGGAAATATCGCGCATTCTGGAAACGAGCGAAGGGACAGTCAAATCTCGCATCAGCCGTGCACGCGGGTTTTTGCGGGAGAAGATGCGAGCTTATCTCTGAGGAGTACCATGAGAAACATAAACTGCCGAAACATACGACGCGAAATCGAGGAAGCAGCCCCGGGAAAGTGGCTGAGTTCGGATGTGAACAACCACGTGTTAATTTGCGTCGCGTGTGAAACGCTTCTGCGCGAACAGACTAAGTTGCGAGAGTTAGTTTCCAGTCTCGGCACCGTAGAGGCGCCCGGCGATTTCGAGTTCCGCTTACGCGCGCGCCTGGCCGACCAAAAGCGTAAGGTTACTCAGCCTTTCATGCTGGGAAATTTCCCGTTAGGTCTCCGTTCTTCAGCGGTGATCACTATTCTTTTGCTGGTTGGATCTGCGCTTATGTTCATCAGCTTCAGGAACGGTTCAAACGCTCCGTTAAAGGCCGATGCAACTAACGTGCAACCTAACCAGAGGGAATCAGTTCCGGTCGCTTCAAAAGAGACCGTTGCAACAAACGCCCCGGGAGCAGTGAGTGGGTCGCAAATAGGTAAGGAAGGCGTGCTCGACGCAAGTGTGAACCCATCCAAGGCGCCTGCTCATCCACAGGCGAAGCGCCATGGATCGAATGGGATCGAGCTTGCGTCCCGACGAGACAGCCAGAGGACGCGAGATTTAAGCAGCACGTCGGCAGCGGTGTTGAGGCGCGATCAGCTTGCTGAAGCTTACGCGATGTCTGCTTTTCCGATTGACGCTGGATATCAGTCATTAAAGGTTTCGGTGGACGATGGCCACGGCACTTCGCGAACGATCTCCCTGCCGACGGTTAGTTTCGGATCGCAGCGTTCTTTGTCGCAAGGCGCATCACCCTTGATGGCGTCAGCTAGAGACGCCTGGTGATTGAAAGAGTAGTCGTAAGCGGTAAGCAATAACCGGTAGGATTTGAAATAAGCAATGAGAAAACAGAAAATAATCAGCTTGTATACACTTGCCGTATTCGTAATCGGTTTGTTTTGCGTTCAAGCAACGGCGCAGGATCCCACGCCTTCACCGGAGTCTCGAAAGACCCCCGCTACGACGATTGTTCGCCCGGTCATTTTAGAGAATAAGCCTGCCGCGCCACAGGTGGTAACGATTCTACATAGCCTTAACGGGTTGAAAGTGTTTCGTTTACTAATTCGCTCCCAGGAACAGGTTGAGGCGATTGCCCAACTCGACGAAGCTTTCAAGATTGCCGGGGAAGTTCATACCAATGTGATTGCCGGACTTGCCCTCGACGATGGGCATACGATCGCCGCCTGGCTTCCGGAAGCGGAAGCTGAGATGCCACCGCCGGCGATAGGTTTCGCCCCGCGCGCGCCTGTCCCGCCCCAACCTTCTTCAAGTGCCGCTCCCGCTGCGATGGGCCAACCGAGGCCAGGCATGGCGCCAATCGCCATCCCCGGCCTGCCAGCGATCAACATTCAGAGAAATCTGCTTGAGCCTGCGGATCTGCGGGTGATTACGCGCGATGGCAAGCGCATCCTGGGCCGGTACGTTGGACTTGACGGCCTCACCGGCCTGTCACTGATCACCCTGACGAATGGCAGCTTGCCGCAAACCGTCGATTCGAAAGAGGAGACAATAACTGTCGGTCAAAGGCTTCGCGTGATTGGACCCCAGCCAGCCCCGCGTTCTGAAATGGGCGCGCGGACTCCGATGTATGTTCGCATAGGAGAGACGGAGGCGTTGGTCATCAATGTGAGTCGTTCTCCTTCCGGAGGTGTTGCTCGCGTCAAAATTAAGTCAGCGAAGTTGTCGCCGGCGAATATTGGGGGGATAGCAATTAACGACGAGGGAGAGACACTTGGGATTGTTGATGCGGTTGAAGGTAATGAAGGCACGATAGTGCCGGTAGCCCTGGTACGAATGGCCGCCAAGCGCGTGCTGGCGCGCCAAGCCAGCGTGCCTCGGCCCTGGCTCGGAATTCGAGGCGAGCCTATCGGCGCTGTTTCGCTCGAACGAATTCTACGAGTTGGCTGGGAACTTGAACGCGCCCGCGAGCTAGCTGTGAAGCGCCAGGGAATTTTGCTCACTTCAGTAGCTCCGGGAAGTCCCGCTGCGCTCGCAAAGCTCAAGCCGGGCGACGTGATATTGACGGTCAACAATGGAGACGTTCGAAACGCGGATGATTTCTCGTGGCTTTTGGACGAGGCCGGGCCGGAAATCCCCGTTCTTTTCACGGTGGCGCGTCCAGGTAACGATGTTTCCGAGGCGCTGGAGATAAAGCTGAGCGAATCGCCCGATCCGCTATTTGGCCGGAGAGAGTTTGAGGAATATTACGAAAAGGCTTTCAAGCCCGGTTCGCTGATGGCCGAGGGCGTAGAGACCGTCCTCCTGAAGCCGCGCGTTGCTTCGCGCCTGGGCTCAACTGGCGGATTACTCGTCGTTTCTGTTCAACCGTCAACCGACGCTTTCAGAGCCGGGTTGCGGGCGGGCGACGTAATCGAGTCCATCGATGGGCAGCCGGTTTTCTCAGGCGCCGCAGCCTTAACGCCGAAACCTCCCGGTGTAAATTCGACTTGTGTCGTTGTACGAGACAAGGAAAAGCTTGTGCTCAAGTTCCAGTATTCGACAAACCGCTACTCGAGGAAGCCACAACCATAGCCCGCCAAAACATCGGTTTGAGGTAACGAAACTGACCCACGACCGAGCGCGATCCGCATGGCCGCCGTCCAACCTGCTGTGTTACTCTAGCTCCCTCCTGAAGTGCCGATTGTCCGGCAAAGTTTGCCGGGCTGTCCATCTCGAATAAAGCACCATTGCCTACGTCTATGTTGCATGACGCAGTTTCGCGTTATCACGATTTACTTCACGACGATAGCCTCGCTGAATCTTCCCGCGCGATGCTCGATGAAGGTCTCGAGGAATCAAAGTTAATCTTTGGCGGACGCCGGCTTTCCCCTTACCTGCGCCCACACTTTGTCACTGAACAGGACTTCGGCCACATCGTTGCTGTTTGTGAAACGGTTTGGTCGGCAATTCAAAAGGTCAAGGATGCGGCCATCCATGACGACTCCATTGTCCGTGACCTCGGCGTAACCGAGATTGAGCGAGAGCTGATTAGCATCGATCCGGGTTATCGAGCGGTCTCGCCAACAGCCAGGCTCGACTCCTTTCTTACGGAAGCAGCGTATAGTTTTGTGGAACTCAACGGCGAGAGTCCCGCCGGCATCGCCTACGTGGATGCTGCCTACGACATCTTCTCGAGGCTTCCGGTGATGAAGAGATTTGCCGAGACCTTTAACCTGCGCCCTCTTTACGGACGCCGGCACATGCTCGACGTGCTGCTTGATTCCTACGAAGAGTTTCTCGGCCGTAAGCCCGACACCGTTCCGCAAATCGCCATTGTCGACCTGAAGGGAATGCCCACGCAGAAAGAGTTTGAGCTCTTCAAAGAGTTCTTTGAGAGGGAAGGCTATCCTTCGATAATCTGTTCTCCTGACGAGTTGGAGTTTGATAACAATCGTCTGCGCGTCGGCGATTTTCAGATCGACATCGTTTACAAGCGCCTGCTCGTCAACGAATACCTTCCGATTATGCGTGAATATCCAGCGCTGCTGGATGCTTACCGCGCCGGCACGATTTGCATGGTTAATAGTTTTCGTTCCAAGCTGATTCATAAAAAAGCCTTGTTTGCCGTGTTGACGGACCAGCGCCGGGCGACGTTGTTCAGCAGCGAAGAACAGGAAGCTATCAGCAAACACGTACCTTGGACGCGGCTTGTAAGGCAGGAGAAGACTGACTACTTCGGAAAAGGAATCGATCTGCTCGAATACATCAGGGCGAACCGGAACAAGCTGGTGCTAAAACCAAACGACGATTATGGCGGACACGGAATCACGATTGGCTGGAACACGGATGAGATTCGCTGGGAGGAAGCCTTGCGTAGCGCGCTCGTAAACGGCGATTATCTAGCACAAGAGCGCGTGCCAACCGCGCGCGAAACGTTTCCGGCGCTCAAGGATGACGGCACTATTGAATTCGCGGAACAACTAGTCGACCTCGACCCACTGTTGTTCAATGGCAAGGTGCGCTCAGCTTTTACGCGGCTCTCATCTACGGAACTTGCAAACGTCAGCTCGGGCGGCGGTATGGTCCCGATGTTCATAATCGAGGAGAAGAAGTGAATAAGTTTAGAGTCCAGGCTTTAGCTTGTCGGCTGCGAATCGGTACCCTCAACTTTGTACTCTAAACTTCGTGATCGATGAAAAGGGTGAGCCGAAAGCATGTAGAATGAACGGCTCAAACGCGAAGAAAACTGAGGAGACTCCCCCATGGTTGATGAGTTAGACGAAGATTTGGCAGCAACGGAGGAGCGCCGCCGTTACGACCGTTCCCGATTGATTGTCGACGTTTTTTTTGACGGCAATGATGCAACCGGAATAGCGAGCACGAAAGACATCAGCGTCGGCGGGTTCTACATGAACACGCAGGCAAACCTGCCTCAGGGGGCCATGCTGTTGGTTCGCATCCCTCTGAGGGAAGGCCATCAGATTGTGGCCCACGCGGTAGTGATCTATTGCAATCCGGGGCATGGCGTGGGTCTCCGCTTTCAGGGCTTATCCGAAGAGAATCGCGCGCTAATCGAAAGTGAGCTGGGACGTGACTGATTCGTCTGCAGCCGTGAGCCAGACACTTTGGAAGAATCTCCCAGGAGATTTGCGAGCGGCCTTGGCCGGTAAACTATCGGGGCTCTGGGGCGCCGCGAGTGACGAAGAGGCTTTTAACTCCTGCACTGTCGATAAACAACAGACGCTATTAATAATGGCCGACCGCTTGCAAGCGAAGAATCTTTGGCATGTAATCAGGAAAATAGAAAACGTTTACGGTGAGGGAGGTGTAGGCCTCGGTTTTTCTGCATGGCCTGTCGTCGAATCGACGCTGAGTGCACGAAAAGACTTCACACGCTTCTTAGCAAACCACAAAGATACGACCGGCGGCTTTTACGAGAAAGGGCGCGCTGATGCGGTACTGCACTTCCTCTTTGTGGAAGGAAAGCCGCGAAAGTGGTACGTTCATTTCGACCTTTATAGCCCTGTACATTCGCCACTTAGTGCTTTCAAGCATTTGCGATACGAGTTTATTGGCAAGCTGACGCCCGACTGGCGGATGATTCAGCAATGTTTGAGCGCTTGAAATTGCCTGCTGAGTAGGAGCCCGAAGCTATGTTCGATCAATTCACGTTAGGCATTGAGGAAGAGTTTCAAATCGTCGACCCGCAAACACGTGAGCTGCGTTCACATGTATCCGAGTTTTTGGAAGAAGGCAAGATGATTCTCGGCGAGCAGATCAAACCCGAGATGATTCAGTCGATGGTTGAGGTAGGCACCGGTATCTGCAAGAACATCCAGGAGGCGCGCGCGGACATCACGCGCTTGCGTAGCATCATTTCCGGCCTCGCCGGAAAAACTGGGTTGAGGATTGTGGCCGCTTCAACGCATCCGTTTTCCCGCTGGCAGGATCAGAAGATCTACGATGACGAAAGATATGAGCTACTCGTTGAGGAGCTTCAATCCGTCGCTCGTTCACTTTTGATCTTTGGGTTACATGTTCATGTCGGCGTTGCGGATCCCGAGCGGCGCATTCATATCATGAATGCCGCGCGCTATTTCCTGCCCCACGTGCTGGCGCTGACAACTTCATCACCTTTCTGGATGGGCCACAATACCGGCCTCAAGTCGTATCGAACGGAAATCTTCAAGAAGTTTCCGCGCACTGACATTCCGGATCACTTTGACTCCTACAGCAATTTCCAGCGCTATGTCGACCTCCTGGTCAGGACCGGTTGCATTAACGACGGCCGGAAAATCTGGTGGGACCTGCGACCGCACCCCATTTTCCCGACGCTGGAATTTCGGGTCTGTGACATCCCCACCCGGGTGGACGACACGGTTGCAATTGCGGCCCTGTTTCAGGCCATCGTCGCGAAGCTCACTAAACTGATCGATCAGAATCTCGGCTTTCGCCTGTACCGGCGCATGTTGATTCAGGAAAACAAGTGGCGCGCGGTTCGCTGGGGACTGGATGGCAAGATGATCGACTTTGGCAAACAGAAAGAAGTGCCGACGCGCGATTTGATACTCGAGCTGCTGGATTTTGTCGACGACGTGGTAGACGAGCTCGGGTCGCGCAAGGAGATCGAGCACATCCACACGATTCTCGAGCGCCGCACTTCCGCTGAGGAACAGCTCCGTGTCTTTAATGAGACAAAGGATCTAAATGCCGTTGTCGATCGCATGATTGAACTAACGATGGAGAATGTGCCGGTCAGGACTGACTTCACGGTGACGGCGCCAATCACCGCGGCGTCGTCAATTTCGAAATAGCGATAGCAGTGTAAATCGCTTGCGGACCCATGCTTCTCCGCGGCCCACTGCCGGCATTAGTTGGGACGCTATTTACCATTCTTAGTGCTTCTCGCAAGATAATAGTGCCACAACATTCTTGCTGCGACTGAACGATAGGGCCGCCACCCTTCAGCCATCTCCGCTAATTGATTTGAGTTTGGCCTGCTGGTTAAGCGTCTGAGTTCTGTAATCGCGATGGCCAGGGCGAGATCGTTCACCGGCCAGATATCAGGCCGGCCCAGCGCCATAAGCAGATAAATATCTGCACTCCAGGGACCAATACCTTTCAGTTCCAGCAACACAGCCCTGGCTTCGTGGTCGCTCATTCGCGAGAGTTGCTCCAGGCGTAGCCGCTTGTCCGTCAGAGATTGAGCCAGGTGTAAGCAGTAAGCCGTTTTCTGACGCGTTAGGCCCAGGGACTTCAAGTGCTCTTCTCCCAACTCAAGCATGCGCGCCGGATGGAAGGGAATTACATTCTTTTTCAGGCGGGCAAACAGAGAGGCCGCCGAGGCGAGGGACACCTGTTGTTCGAGAATGATTTTGACGAGCGTGGGAAAGCCCGGCCGGCGCGCCCAGAGCGGCGGCGGCCCCAACCTCTCGAGGATAGAAGCCAAATCTCGATCGCGTCTGGCGAGCTGTTTTGCCGCCGCGGCAAGGGTTAACTCTGTTAATGTCTCTCTCGTCATTGACTGGGAGTGAGCGGACAGCTTGTTTTCGGGCAGCGGCAGTGAGCTAGTTGGCGTGGTGCGCGAGCGCCAATTGTAGGAAGTTTTCAAAAAGAATGCGGCCGTCGCGAGATTCGTTTTGGTGTTCCCAGCGCGTGCGACTCTTGTTCCAGTCTTCGAATGATTTTTCCAGATGAAACTGGACCGTATAGATGAGCTGGCCGTCGCTGCGCTTGACCATCATTTGGTTACGGCAAAGGTAAGAAGTAGCGAGCAGGGTAAAACCTTCCGGCACCCGATCAATTTGCAGGCCATGATTCTGCCAAACGCGCAGCACGCGCGCCCGCTCCGGCTCGTCCAGAAGGCCTTCAGCCGGGCTGTTGATTCCGCGAAAGATAGGATCTTGCGGGTCGGTAATCCGGACAAAGCGGTACTGATATTCCAGTGGCCGATTTTCGCGCTGTTCGTGCTGCTCCAGACGGTCAAGAGTAGTCACGTGAGCTCCAAAGCTCAAGCCGACCAGCTGGTGTCCGCCGCAGATTGCCAAAACAGGGATAGTGTTGCTACGAATAAACTCGGCGAACGTTTCAATGACAGCCGGGTTGTAATAATCGAAGTCCCGAAGTGTGCCGCTGAGTACGATTGCGTCTGACTTAAACTGCCGCGCCGCTGCCGCAATCGACGCCAGCGGCGTTACCTTCGTGGTCGGGGTCTTCACCAGGCGCTCGATATTGCTCAGGATATTTTCAATCGCCATCTTGGCAATGCGGCGTTCACGTTTGATCTCCAGCGACGCGCCATTGCCCCAGTCGGTTCGCGCTATGTCCGAGAGACCATCCTCATCGCGGATTAGACTGTCAACGACGAGCACGCGCACTTTATCGATCTGCTTTTCGATTGGCTCGTAACGACAGAAGGTTTGCTGCTTGAAAGGAAACGGAAGCGCGGCGCCGGCCTCGGCAGATGGTGGTTCTTCGGTTAGAAATTCCCTCGGCTCTTCGATCATGTTGCGGTCTATTAAACTTCGAACCTTGATGTAACGCAAGTCTGCTTGCGTACACGGGAGTCTTTACAGAACCGTAAGCGGTAGCGACCGGGTCCGGTAACAATAAGCTCATTTGTAATGATCACGGACCAGGTTGCTACCGCTCCCCGTTCCGTATTCGTCGACCTACGATGCCAGAGTTTTTGCTTGCGCCTTATGTCCGCTGCCTGGTGGTTTGTTTGAATTCCGGGATAGGAGTTCCCGCGCCTGCCTGGGCAATCTCGGCTTTGATTTTATCAACCAGGATCCGGCGGACTCGATTTTTGAATGCTTCCGATTTCCCGGCTGCATGATGGTCAGCCAGAAGAAACATTCGATGCCATGAAGATTCCAGCTCGTCGGCTAGTTGAGAGACTTTAGTAATGTCGTAAGGCACGGCGACGTGCTCGCAACCGGCGCGCGCGAAGACTGAAAGATAGCGGGCCGTGGCCAGATCAGGACACAGCAGACGGCGGCGGCCGGCTTTCAGTTCCACACCCAGCAAGGTGTGCTGAATCTCGATGCGCGCTCTGCTTGTTAGGCCTTCAAAGTGGTAGGAGCGCGTGCGTTTGCTGCGGATGCGCTCTCGGTAGATGTGCGGCAACCAGGCATCCGCAAGCTCGGCTTTGACTTGCGCGGCGTATTCTTCAGCAGTCAT
>DASXQM010000310.1:0-9689 GCA_036507195.1 Pyrinomonadaceae bacterium
GACGGACATCCTGATGGAGCGGGCGGTATGATACGTAAGGTCGTCGGCTCTCTCGTGGACGCCGCCGAACAAGCGCTTGCAGCGGACTCGCCGGTGAGCGGCCCTTATTCGCAGTTGAGCAGGCGAGCCGCTGAAGCGCAGTGTTATCCTGCTACGTGACGGGTTTCGGATTGGTTATGGATGACGGGAAATACTTTTCCAAGCCGCTAATCCTCGATGAAGGGGCAGAGTCCTCGAGCGCTGAGTTACCTGCTTTCCTGTTCTCGTCCGAAGGTGCGCCTGTTTATCACGGCTTCGTTTTAGTTGAGGAAACCAGAACCGACGGTTGGTGTTTTGGCGCTATCACAGCTTTCGAAGAGCCTGAAGGGTGTGAGGCCGGCGATGGTTTTGTTGTTGCGCCGGATGGGTCAAGGGCAGGGCTCGTTTGGGAAGTTGGCGCTCAAGGGATACAGGAAGTGCTTTCACCTGATGAAGGGCGATGGGGCGTCTATGCTGTTTGGTTTCCCCGAGCGGTAAAAACAGCCGAGGATCTTGCATTCAATTTCCGCCATGTCCTTCCCGAGTTGAAAAAGAAGTATGAGGAGATCAAGTCCCGCGAAAGCGCAGGCTAACAAAGCCTTGCAGCTGACGGCGCGATAGCGTGCTTCTCAAGTAGACTTGTTCCTTCAGCTTGAATGCTGCTCGCGCGCCGCAGCTGAAGGCCAGCGTTAGGCGTTTCGCGCTCTATGTTAGCTCCGAAATCATTGACTTGGAACTCTCTCGGGCGCACAAGTATTTGCCGACATGAAAGGAGATGAGACGATTATGCTGTGGCTCAAACGAACTCACTATCTCGTGCTTTTTGCATTGTCGGTTTGCTGTTCGATGTCATTTGTCTCTCCGGCTCAAGCCCAATACAAAATCGAGCTGCAAACGTGTGAAGACCTGAAGATCACTGAGACGAAACACGGAATTTCAGTGGTTGAAACCGCGACCTGCATCAAGCCGACCAAGAGTTTTCAGCCTAAAAGCACCTTGCGAAACGTCAACCTCGTGGCGACATTCCCAGCCGTGTCGACTGGCGCCGGGATCACCTTCATGGTCACGAAGGATGACGCCAACGGCGAGTACGTTGAGAACGTAGATTATGCAGCCTCGCCGCGTCACACGACCGCCTACGCCAGGTTAACCATCAACACGCCCGGAAAATATTTCGTGCGCATGGCAAATTTTTATGACAAGTCACAGGTCTGGGCGACCGCTGACTTCAACGTCGGCGAGGATACTGTCGGAGCGCGTGCGGCTGGCAACACCGCTGCCGGTCAGGGCAAGGTCAGCATCTGCAAGGAAATTGATGACAACTGGAAATGCGTCGGACAGTCGAATAAATGGGCGGCGAACTCGCCCTTCAATGTCTTGTTCGAAAATCCAGCGCCGGTTGGAGTGAGTTTTATCGGCATAGTCTTTTACCAGCAGGGCGCTGACGGCAAAGACGTAGAATTCATTAACGAGTATCAGCAGGACATAGGCGAGAAGAACACCAAGTACGCAACCTTGGGCGACATGCTCAAGCTGCCTGCCGGAACTTACAGCGTTTACATCATCGCATGGGGAAAGCGCGAGTTAATGATGAAGAATGGCAACCTGAGAGAGTATTTCGCCAAAACAGTGTTGACGGTGAAGTGAGCAAAACAAGCGAAGGCCATGATAATACCCGCTGAATGGAAAGGCCGTCATAAGCATGACGCCGCTCAGAGCAAAGATGTGGAACAGCTCGCGCTCTTAGCTCTTGAGCACGTGGAAGAAGCCGCACTGGGCCGCGCGAGTTGCTTGCAAAGGTGCCAGGAGAACCAGCAGACCATATTTGCCAGCTGACATCTAATCATGCTTTGGGCACATGAAGCCGCTTTGGCAAGGGAGGAGGAGTTTCCTAATCTCCAAACGCAGGCGAAATTGAATCTTCCGTTCCTAGTTGCGACACGAGGCATGGAGCGATTGTAACGAACGCGCTCTTCAGTTGCTCGCGAAGTCGCAATCGTGCGTGACGTTTCCAGTCGATCACTTCAGGTGGCATGCGAGTAAGGCGCTGATCCTCCACGCACGGGGCAAACAAAAGGACGCGAAGGTCAGTGCGTGCGAAGCTCTAGTCTGGGCTGAGAGAGAGCATTCGGGGTCTCGCTACCATCCGACAATCGGATTGGTTGGCCGCGAAGATGAAGCCGCCGATTCAAAGTTGCAGGATCTCTGCAACGCATAACAAGTGCTTGCAGCGGACTCGGTTCAGCGTGGCGGTTATTGAAAGACGACGCGAAGATTGAGAGGAATCGCTCGCCGCTGAAGCGCAGAGTTATGTGCTCCTTGGTGCAGCTATGAAAGATCCTAAAAACACCCCAGACAAGATTGTCGTTGGATTTGCCTGGTACCGTCCGGAGCAATGGCAGCGCGTTCGGGATATTTCTTCCGATGCCGGTGCCTTGGAAGACAGTTATGAGGAGTGGTTGAGCCTAGCTGAACAAAAGCTTAAGGAGTTAAGCTCTTCTGGCCTGCAGGTCGAAAAGGTTGATGTTCACAGCGAGCAACTAATTCTTTGGTGCAACGAACGCGGGCTGGAAGTGAATGCCCAAGCGCGTTCACGCTATGCTGCCGAAAGGCTTCAGGAGCTGCAGGGCGATCAAGGCGCTCAATCTTAATAGCAGCCGCACATAACAAGCGCTTGCAGCTGACGGCGCGATAACATGCTGCTCAAGTAATTTGATTCACCGGCGATTGAATGCTGATCGCGCGCCGCAGCTGAAGCGCAGCGTTGGGTGCTTCTGATTGCGTTCATATGTTACAAAGAATGTTATGACTAAACCACGAATCCTACTTCTGTTGGTCCTTCTCCTTGTTCCATCTTTGACCTTTGCCCAAAAATCGCGTTCAGGTTGGGCGGCGGCAAATGCAAGCTGGCAAGGCTTTTACAGTGCGTTTCGTGCGGCGGTAAACAAGCGTGACCGCGCGGCTATGCTGAGGGTGATGCCGGATGATTTCTTCGACGGCGGCGGCGGCGAAACGGCTAGCGAGTGGTTACGATTCATAGATGAAAATGCCAAAAGTGGATCATGGAAAGATTTGCAGAATTCTTTTGCAAGAGGAACGGTGTTTAAACGCGATTGGAGTAGTAAAGGGATACCAACGCGAGTTACCAAAGACAATGGATACTACTTCGAATTTCGCAAAGATAAGAAGTGCTATTTTGCAGGAGTAGTAGGCGATTAGATTGCCAGCAAATCATTTCAATCCCACGCCGCACCCAACAAAGCCTTGCAGCTGACGGCGCGATAGCATGTTTCTCAAGTAATCTTATTCTTTCTCCTCGGATGCTGATCGCGCGCCGCAACTGAAGCGCAGCGTTGGCTGCTCATCCCGCCCAAGGAATTCAAAACTGTGGCTACCCACGTTTCTATTGTTCTTCGCAGTCATTACCTTGGCCGCCATGAAGCTACTCGTATACCTGGGATTCCTGGTGCTGGGAATTTTGTCTTTACGAGGTCTGCGGTGGGCCTACGTTACGTTCGTCATACTGGGCCTACTCTATTTTCCCGCAAGCATGGGCTTTCGACTAAATCCACAGCCCTGCGAACTCATCCCCAACATACCATTGGCGGTCTATTCGTTAACCAACTATGCGCATATCGTACTGTTCGTTTTGTTCTTCCTAATGACAAGCGCGCAATTTCGGATGTCGCGATGGTCAGGGTACGCCTGGGCGGCCGTGGCTTGTATGGCAATGGGGATACTTGTGGAAATAGCGGAGGGCATCAGCGGGACCCATCATTGCCGCTTGCGAGATCTAATTCCCGATGCCGCCGGCGTCGTGCTTGGGGCCGGCATTGTCTTTCTCTGGAATCGAATGCGCAGAAGGCCGCAAGCTACTTAGCCCGCAGCCAACAAATCGTTGGACCGGAGCGCGGGGAGCGTGTTTCGCAACTTGGCCGATAGATTCTAAGGTTGAATGAAATCGCCGCGCCCGGTCAACTCAACCGTTGGGCTGCTTGCAAGGAGTTGGTGATCAAACGTAAATCGATGTTACCTAAAATAATCTGTATCGCATTGCTGATTGCGATTTTCGTTATGGATGGCGCAGTGCTTGGCTCGTCCGGACACCGGGCTGTGCGGGACACCTCAGCGGGCATTTCTCAGTTGATTGAAGATCGTAACGGGCGAGCGACTTGCTGGGGTGTTGTAATTCAGCTTCGTGACATGACCTTCCAAAGAAGCATCAATGCAAATCAGATTAAGGTAGTTGAGGGTAAGCACGGCCACAACCTGACTCACCTCATGACCTGGAATATTGATAGGAAGGGCAAGCGTCTGACGATTAAATTCAAAGCTCATGCTGGCGATTTTGGTGCCGGGAATCTTGTCCAGGTAGATATTGAGCGTTCAGCATTCGTTGAGCCGATCCAATCTGGCAACCTGAAGTTTGACTGGGCTATCGGTACCGACGTTATGTGATCCAGCTATGCGAGCACTGTCGCTCATGAGGAAGAATACGCACTCTCCGCGAAGAGAGGTCGACTGCCCAATCAGCGTGCAGGCATTTGTAATTGCCTGGCCTACGCGCTTCGCCGGGCAAGCCGACAGCCCTGGCTGTAGAACCTTCTGATGTCATCACGCTCGTGATCGAGTTCCTGCTGGCCCATCACCCCATCGTCCGTGTCCAGGTAACTCACCGTTTGTTGTCGCGCGTGAATGTCTACTCCGATATATAATGTCATCGCGGGTGCCTCCTTTTGCGATTACACACCCGGGAGTTTAACTACTCTCGGGAAGTGCGCGATCTTCTGAGTCGGGGGCGGACGTTAACGAGAAGGGCGCGCTCGGCATCACGTCCTTAATTGTTGCCGCAGGCGCAGGCCACCTCGAAGTCGTGAAAGCTCTGCTTGAAACCGGAGCCGACCCGAACGCGGCGGGTGGCGTTGTGCACGGCGGATTCTTTTCAGTGCTGACCGTGGCAATGAACCGCCCGAACAAGAACCGAATGGAGTTGATGGACATACTGATCGCCGCCGGCGCGAAAGTGAACCCGCCGCGCCGCTTTCCTGAGTCGCCGTTGGATGTGGCGGTGAAGGAAGGCGACATCGAGATGTTAAAGTCGCTTCTCGAAAGAGGCGCGGACGTGAACTGGGAGAATGAGATTGGTACAACCCCGTTAGAAACCGCTGTCAGTATGGGCGAACTCGACGTGGAAGTAATCAGGCTGTTGCTTAAGGCCGGGGCCGACCCGAATAGGCCGAGGTTGTGGGAAGGGGATGTCTCCGTTTCGCTTCTGGAGGCTTTAGACGGACGGCGGTCGAGAGATAAAAGCAGGGAGGAGAGCCGACGTTTTGCTCAAGCAGTCTGGCGCAAAAAAGTATCGAGCGAAGTCAAACGGCGTGCCCTGCAAGTAGCCGCCGAAGGAGTGCTTGCAACGGACTCGCCGGTGCGCGGCTTCTTTGTTACCTTGAGTGGGCGAGCCGCTGAAGCGTTGGGTCGCAACGATTCATATTTCCGATCGGAGGAAGCAGCTATGCGACGTAAGAATTGGCGAATCGTCATTGTTGGTCTCGTTCTTATTGTTATTGCGCTGGTGTTTTTCTTCTTCATGCTGTCCGTTGCATCGAAGTCAAACGACCCTGTGGCGTTGATGCAGACGGTTGGAGCAGTTGCTGGTGTCGTCGGCGGCATCAGCCTAGTCATGATCATCATCGGACTGATCGGCAAAAGAGTTTGACAGCTTCGTGGTTGATAAGAAGCGCAGTTGCCATGTTTGATTTAATCTCAAGGAGGCTCTGAAATGGCTGTTCAATGGAACAAAGACGTTGATGCGGCACTCACTCAAGCAAAGGCTGACAAGAAGCCCTTGCTGCTCGACTTCAGCGCTGCTCCGGCTTGAGGCGCGTGCGTTCGGCTGGAGGCCGAATCCTATGCCGACGATGAAGTCTCGACCTTCATCAATGAGAATTTCCTGCCTATCGAAGCGCACATCAAGGAACACCCCGTCTACTTCCATCGCTTTGACGCCGTCTGGACGCCGACGGTGCTCATCATGGACTCAAGCGGAGAGGAGAGGTGGCGCATTGAGGGTTACCTGCCGAAGAACGAATTTCGCTCTCAGTTGGAGATGGGGTTAGCGAGAATATCCTTCATGGATAAGCAGTGGGCTGATGCCGAGCAGAGGTATGCTCAGGTCATCGAGCGATACGCGGAGACAGCAGCCGCACCGGAAGCCGTGTATTGGAAGGGAGTAAGCCGATACAAGAGGACGAATGACCACACGGTGTTGGGCGGAGTGGCCGAAGAACTCGGAGAGAAATATCCGAAGAGTGTGTGGACACAGAAGGCGTCAGTGTGGTCACACTAAGAGATGAAGCTAGTGCAGGTGATCGCGACCTAACAAGCGCTTGCAGCGGACCGGAATCAGCGTGCCTCTCATCGATAAGCGCAGTTGTTTTCCGGCCGCTGAAGCACATCAGCGTTGGATGGCGGTTGAGAGTTCGTTTCAAATCGCCAGTTGGAAACTAATGATCGTGAGAAAGCCAAGTCCAATCCTAGCCGTTGCGAGAGGTCATCTCACGGTAACGCTGCCGGTGGTTGTTGTCATCGTTCTTGCTGGATTCATCGGGAGGTTATGGGCTAGTACTGGAGGCTTGCTGATCGGCATCATTATC
This sequence comes from Pyrinomonadaceae bacterium, assembly GCA_036507195.1. Taxonomy (GTDB): domain Bacteria; phylum Acidobacteriota; class Blastocatellia; order Pyrinomonadales; family Pyrinomonadaceae; genus PSRF01. The sequence continues at coordinate 6,672 of DASXQM010000310.1, forward strand.
GGAGCAGTGATTGCATGGCCGTGTTGGTCGTTCCTTGTGCCGCGCTGGCGTGATTGGGTGGAGGAGAAAGGGTTGGCTCCGGATGATGTCCAATTTCTTGCCGCTAGCACGGGTTTGCTTTGGCCAAGACGTTCTTTTCTTGAGCGCACCGAGTTTCGACGCAAGGGCGGCAAGCGTGGATGGTGACGCCATCCAACAAGCGGTTGTAGCGGACTCACCGGTAAGAGGCTTCTTTGGTAAGTTGCGTGGGCTCGCCGCTGAAGTGCGTTGGATGGCACGCGTTCGCCGTTAAAGGAATGCCAGTCGGTGCTGTTACTGTTGTTGAATTCTGTCACGGTGAGTTGGTTACTTATCCTTGCGGTGTCTAATGGTTTTCGCCTTTCATGATAAAGATGAGATCGGTCCGAAGATGCTGGCTCGCATAGCCAAGCATACCGGACTTGAACCCAATGATCTCTAGTTGAATCGTTCTTTCAAAGGGTATGAGCAAAGAGAATAGCCAGAGCGTGCTGGGCCTTGAAAGCAACATCGTTCGCCTTAGTAACCATAGTTCGCTTTGGGCTGGCCTTTACCGAGAAGAAGAGAAACGTGTCAGCGCAGCAATCGGTCACCTCATCATTGATCTCCAGCATATCGGCAGCACAGCCATTCCCGGAATCAAAGCTAAGCCTATCCTCGACATGTTGGCTGGCGTTGCGCAACTCGAGAGAGCCCTTCTATGCAAAGCGTCGCTTGAGGCTATCGGCTATGACTATATCGCGCTTGCTGGTATCGCGGATGATCATGTATTCGGGAAAGGTGTGCCACGAACCCATTATCTTCATGTAGTCAAGTATGGGGACGCGAAGTGGGCAAATCACTTATGTTTCCGCGACCGTTTGAGAAATGATCCAGACTTAGCCCAAGCATACGAAAAGCTGAAGGAAGAACTAAGCCGGAAGTTCAGCGATAGTCACGCAAAGTATCACGACGCAAAGTCGAAATTTATCAACGAAGCGATCGCGACCTAACGCTTGCAGCGGACCGAAATCAGCGTGCCTCTCATCCGATAACTTGGGTGCGGCGCAGTTGTTTTCCAGCCGCTGAAGCACGGCGTTAGGCATCCAAGGACCGCCCGTTTGGAGCGCGGACTGAGGGAGCACAGAACCGTAGGAGAGGCGACACAATGCGCCTAATGTTTCCGTTGACGATATTACTCGCTGGTCTGCTCTTGGTGACGGGCTCACCTCCAACTCCGGACACGCAAGCCAGTAATGGCGCTGTGGCGCAGTTCCAGGCGGTTGCCAATTCTCAGACCTTCTCCCGCTATGATCGCGTCCTCCTGCTCGAGACGACCTCTGATACCTCAGCCAATGTGAGCGTCGGTGATCTGAATGGCGATGGCAATCTCGACATCTTGCTCGTCAAGGGGCGGCATTGGCCGCTGATGAGCAGGGTGCTCCTTGGTGACGGCCGGGGGCACTTTCCGATTGCCTACAATCTCGGTGAGAGACCGTATCGCTCGTACTCTGGCCGCCTGGTCGACATTGATGGGGATAGAGATTTGGATGTCGTGCTCAGCAATGACACACCAGACCCGAAGGTGATCTACCTCAACGATGGGAAGGGTCACTTCCACCTGGGATCATCCTACGGCCGGGCTGAGTGGGAGACTCGGAACGCCAGCGTGACCGATCTCAACGGCGATGGCCAGCCCGATATCATCGTCGCAAATCGAACCGACAAGAACCCCGCTAACTACATCTGTTGGAATAAGGGGAAGGGCAGCTTCGACACCGAGTGCATTCCATTCTCACACGAGTCCGCAACGACCATCACCCAGGCGGACTTCAATCGCGACGGACTAATCGACCTCGTCGTTCCACATCGTGACGGCGGCCAGAGCTATGTGTACCTCGCCGGCGGCAAGGCTGTGTATTCGAACCTTAGGCGCATCCCGTTCGGCCCTCCGGACGGGGAAATTCGGATGGCCGAAATGGCAGATTTTGATCGCGATGGTTTGCCGGACATTGTCGCCATCGACGAAAAGCGGGGCGTCTTCATTAATTTCGGCCGGAAGGATGGCACGTTCTTATCTGGCGTGGTGCTCAGTAGCGGAAAAGTGTCACCATACGCACTAGCGGTCAGCGACCTGAACGGCGATGGGAGGATGGATATTGTGGTGGGCAATGTCGAAGCTCCGTCGACGATCTATTTCAACGGCTCAGGTCGCCGCTTCACGCCCATTCAATTTGGCGACAACAAGGGCGCCGTCTATGGCTTTGCCATTGCAGATCTTGATCGGGATGGCCTTCCGGACATCATCGTGGCTCGGTCAGCCGCCCCCAATGCAGTTTACTTTGCGAGTGCAGGGCCGCCCAAGATCCAGTGACCGGACGTGCATATCCAAATCCGGCGTGGGCGCCTGTCAGAGAATGACTGAAGCAAGGATGCCTAACAAATCGTTGCAGGTGAGCCGCGATTGCGTGTTCTTCATCAAGTCTTTATCCTCTCAGGTTGTCGCGACTCGCGCGGCCACTTGAACCCAACCGTTCGACGACTCTCCTTGAGATGGACATGAAACTATCAAAGTTGCAGCTAGCATTTATGCTGCTCTGTGTCTTTCCGTTTACTAGTTGTGCCGTTAAGCACGAGCCACGCGCTAGCACAGTCGTGCTGTCCTATCAAGAGCTTGGTCCGCAGGCGGCGGTTTATGAGTTGATTGGAAAAGAGTGGTATCAGTGGAATAATCACGGCGGCTCTGACCCTAATGAAGTTGATGATGTGAAAGTTGTCGTCTATAGGAATGTTTCGCTTGAGAAAGTCAAAGAGATGTACCCGGTGGTGGTGGGGAAGCAAGACTACCGCTACCTTGACTACGAGACAGGCATCAAATATCTGAATAAGTACGAGGGTGAGCCATATCTTGAACACCTTCAGGCGACGAAGCAGAAAATCATTGAACAACTCGGCTCTTAATGAAGTCGTGGTAGATCGGATCTTGCGCCGTCTAACAAGCGCTTGCAGCTGACGCCTCGA
>DASXQM010000311.1:0-56886 GCA_036507195.1 Pyrinomonadaceae bacterium
CTCCTTAAACTTCGCAGTGCGGGCACGCAGTTGTTCGTCAGACAGCTTTTTTATGGCCGGCTCAAGTTCGTTGATCTGATCAACAATAGGCCGGATTGATTTCAGGTAACGCTGGTTGCTGCTACCGAATACTTTAGTCAGAAATTGATCGAAACCCATATTTTTTCTTAATCCAATAGCGGTAAATCCGCACCTTTTGTTTGGTCTTTTATAGTATGTTTGATTTTAGTTGAGCATGAGGAAGGTATCAAGCCAGCCCCTATTTTGGTACTGATAACCTCATGGGACCGCCCGTATCGCAATTCACTGGCCAAACTGACGCTAACTCGGCTTGTCTGGCGCGAGTTGCCTCTTGATGAGATCAACTACAGCCTGCCGCGGCATTGTAAAATTGAAAACGATCTTCTTGCCGACCGGTTCCGCGCTGGTGTTTCTGAGCAGCGCTTCTTCATCTTTTCCGGCACGCGACTGGGCGCCAATGGATAACGCCGCATTGAAACCTTTTGCGAGCAAACGCGCGCTATCAACCGAAGACGCCTCTGATTCTACCGTGGCCAATACTTCGCTTTCGCCCTGCTTGATGGTGAACACAACCTTCGAGCCGGGATTGTCCTTGTCTAGGGGCTTCAGGTAAGTCAAAAATCCGCTGTCGTTCAAGGCCGAAATCATTCGGCCGAACAGCTCGACGAGGTTGGGATCACCCGCCTTCTTCGTAAACTGCGCGTTCTTCAGTTTGCCGTTTTCATCGAGTTCAGCTTCAATGACAATCTCGAAAGGCCTGTTTAAATCGAGTTTGCCCTGATTCTTCATGTCGAGGGCATAAGTGGCGAAGTCTCTCATCGCCTTTTTGTTGATCTCGTTTTCTTTCGGCAACTCGAGATTGTTTTTCGCCGCGATCTTATCGAGCTCTGTCTGCGCCTCGTCAGCCGTCAGTGCTGGGCTTTGGGCGGGAGCCGGACTCGTTTGCGCTTGCCCAACCGCCTGCGATGGCGAAGCAGTTGTGAGAGGACTGGGCGAAGGCGTCGCGCTGGGAGACGGGCTCGCAGCAGGCGAAGGCGCAAGCTCCGGTTGAACTGATGATGGCGGCTGAGCCTGAGCAATGAACTGCGGAGCCATTGGCGGAAGCGGAGTCAACATACCCGCTTGAGCGTCAAGGGCGAAATAGCCTTCCGGATAGTGGAATTTTTCGCTCGCCAGCTCAACGAATTGGACGTCATCGCCAATTTCTGTTCTTTCGTAAGGCTTATCAACAAATTTTGTATCGGAAATAAGAGTGGCCAAATTGAACGCATCTCTGATTCCCGGCACGAAGATAACGCAAGCAGCAGTCAAAACGTGCAGGGCGAGCGAACCCGCCAATAGTTTCGAGATGACTGGCCACCTTGGCTCTCGATTGACTTCAAAATTCGCGAAAAGTTCTGCCATTTCTTAATAAAACGCCCCTGCAAAGATAATGTTCCCTGTCTTAGACGCGAGCCGGCGGTCGCGCGTTGTGAAAGCTTTTTTGCTAACCGTCCCCTACGGTAGCACTTCGCAGGGAGAGGGCTCAAAGCTAGAATGGATTATGCGACGTTCTCGTGACAGAGTTGTTGATAAGAAGCGTCGATCTGGTTACAAAAGCAGATCGCGCGGGCCTGCACAGGCTCGCGCCACCGCAGAAGGCCAACCCACCCGCGTTCAGTCGCGTGATGTAAAAAAACTGCTCGAGGGAATCGGTACACCGCGCGTTGAACCCTTCAAGCCGGATCCTTTTCAACTCGAGGCGCTCGCCGCGCTTGAATTCGAAGATGTGCTGGTCACAGCGCCCACTGGTAGTGGCAAGACCTGGATTGCGCGCGAAGAGATTCGCCGCTTGTTGGCTGCCGGACGACGTGCATGGTACACGACGCCGCTGAAAGCCCTCACGAATTCCAAGTATCAGGAGTTCTCGGAGGAGTTTGGCGAAGACCGGGTGGGAATACTGACCGGCGATCGAAAAGATAACACCGATGCCCAACTCATCGTGGGCACTACTGAAATCTATCGCAACCAACTTTTCGATTCCCTGCGCGGCGGCAGCGACGTCAATGCCGATCTGGTTGTGCTCGACGAAGCCCACTACCTCGGGGACGAAGATCGCGGCCACGTTTGGGAGGAGGCGATCGTCCTGACTCCGCCTCGCATTCGGCTGCTGCTGTTGTCGGCAACGATCGGAAACGCGGACGAGTTTGCAGCATGGATTGGAGAAGTGCGCGGCGTGCGCTGTGGAGTAGTGATGCGCCCGGGCGCGCGGCCCGTTCCGTTACGCGCTGCAATGCTCCTTCCCGACAAACGATTGCTGCCGTTGTTAAGTGACAACGGAAAACTGAACCCGGAAATTGTGCGTCTGTTGGAGGAAACCGCCAAAGCGCCAGGATCGTCAAGAAGAAGATGGTGAGAAAATGGTGATCCGCTCTTACTGGGACCGCGGGCGCCTCGGCCGCTTTCGTTGAATGCCATATTGTCAGATTTGACAGATTCAACTGCGACTTGAGTGAGCGCGCGCTGCTTGAGGCGGGCGAGGCGACCGCGGTCCCAGTTTGAGTGCGCCAGGTATTGGCGGTTCGATAGTAGTTTCCGCAAATTTACTTTTTATGAAACTCCGCATGCCGGAAATGCCGCCCGCAACGTTGCTGGCGGCGCTCAGCTCTTACAATTTGTTGCCGGCCATCGTGTTTATGCCGACGCGCCGGCGTTGCGATCAGGCAGCATCGGAGAGTGCTTTGATGCGCCGCGACCCCAATGACGGACGACGTGAAGCGCGACGCGACTTCATGCGCAGCGCCGTTGAGCAATATCCGGAGATACGCGGTCATCGTCACTGGGACACGATCATCAAAGGTGGTGTGGCGTCGCATCACGCCGGCCACATTCCCGCCTGGAAGATGATTATTGAGAAACTGATGAGTGCCGGCTTCCTTGATGCTATCTTCGCCACGGCAACCGTTGCCGCCGGCGTCGATTTTCCGGCGCGCACTGTTGTCCTGACAGTTGCCGACGCCCGCACTGGAAGTGGTTGGCGGCAGTTGAGTGCTTCAGAGTTACAACAAATGACGGGTCGAGCGGGCCGGCGAGGGCGCGACAACGTGGGCTTCGTAATTGTGGCTCCCGGCTTACATCAGGATCCACAAAGGATAGCCGAGTTACTGAAAGCCCGGCCCGATCCGCTCATCTCACAGTTTCGGGCAACCTACACCACGTTGCTCAATCTGCTTGATGCTTACGGCAACTTCGCACAAGTGCGCGAGATTGCGGAAAGGAGTTTTGCGCACCGCGAAGCCGCTCTGCAGATTGCACAACTTGAAAAAAACCAGGCAGAGAGCAAGCAACGAATAGAGTTGAAACTTCAGGGAGCAGGTTGCCATTTGCCACTAGCTACGGTGATCGGCTTTGAACGACTGGTTAGTGCGCGCGCCCGGCTGCATGAATCCAGACCGCAGACGCGAGCTGAAGCCTTGCATGACTGGCTCAATGAAGTGGTCCAACCAGGCCGCGTCGTCGGCATTGGTCGGAGTGGCCGTCGCCTGGTATTGATTACAGAGAAACGCGGAGGCAACGTCCGGGGCATTCGCGAAGACGGCCGTAGCGCGAGCTTTGCGCTGGAACGAATCGGACGCGTTTATTCGCCCAGCTATCGTTTGAAAGACGAATTCATTGAAGAAGCGTTTGAAGATGTGCGCAAGCGCGGCAAGGAGCTTGTAATTCCAGAACCGCGACTACGCGATGCGCAATCGGAAGAAGTCGACGCAATAAGTGCGCTCGATGATCGTATCGAGTCAATCCTGCCAACTACCCCTGACGCGGAAGAGAAGTTGAGATGTACCCAGGCGCTGTGGGGCACGCTTCTCGACGCCGAAGAACTTGAGCGGGCGACGCGGCGGGTTGAGAGACTACGTGAAGAGGTTTGGAAACCATTTCATCGGCGCGCGCGCGTACTCGCTGTATTCGGTTATCTCGACTTCGACGCCGAAAAGATAACTGAACGTGGTCGCTGGCTTGCTGATCTGCACATCGATCGTCCGTTGCTGGTCGGTGAAGCGCTCGAGAGCGGACTATTCAACTCCCTCGATTTCCATAGGATGGCCGGCATCATGGCCGCGCTCACTGCCGACGAGGACCGCGATTACGGCCAGTTGGAGTTGGAAGATGCGCTGGTAAACGTGCTCGCACAGTTTGAAGATGTCGGGTTCAAGGTGTCGACTGAAGAATGGAAGCTAGGAATAGAGCCCGCGCCTGAATTGAACTTCTCTGCCGCTGCCGCCGCCGCCCGTTGGGCCACAGGCACGGAGTGGTCCACGCTGGTTCGCGAAACCGGAGCCGAAGAAGGCGATTTGTTTCGCATGCTTTCGCGCACCGGTGAAGCGCTGTTGCAAGTTTCCGGATTGCGAAAGGCCCACGCGGAGGCTGCGCGCATCGCGGCCGTCGCTGCCGACGCCGTCCTCCGTGAACCAGTGCGGTAGGAGCAGGTTGTTTGAACTCTTTAATGTTGCGCGAGACGAACACTATCAGTGGCCTTTGCATCCCTACAATCTTCCCCACTTGTTCCCGGCGTTAAGTCCGGTAGAGATCTACTATCGCGATGAAGGCGCAGGGCCGCCGCTCGTCTTGCTGCATGGCGGCTGGGGATACACCCTGAATCCTTTCAATCGCCAGATAGAGAAACTTCGCACGGGCGTCAGGGTGATCTGTCCCGATCGCAGTGGGTACGGTCGCTCCACTCACCTGGACGCGTTCGGTGATCTTCCGACAGACTTTCATTACCGCGCCGCTGCAGAAACGTTGAGCTTCCTGGATTCACTGAGATTAGCGCTCCCACATTATTCATTCACGGACACCTTGATCCACGTACCGAGCCCGGTGAGTTAAAGGCAGTATCAGCGCAACTGCCGCACGCTGAAATGCTGATACTCGGGGGCGCGGCACACAGCCCCCACAGTGAAAGTGGATCGGCTGATTTAGTGACGAGGATTGCGACTGAGTTTCTGCAAAGCATCCTTGACGGGCCAGGGCGCGTTCCCGATTTCTGAGCCACCGCCTCGAAAGGTTATGGTATAGGCGCGGAAAGTCATTCCGCACTGTGGGGCGGATCAGCCGCTCTTCAATGGAGGAACAAACTTAATGGCGTTAATCACCGCCAACGAACTAAAACGAAAACTACTGATCGCAGTTGATGGGCAGCCATATGTAGTCCTTGAAGTCTTCTTTGCTTCGCCGACTGCACGCGGCGCGGCGACGATGGTGCGCACACGCTTGCGCCAACTATTGACCGGCGCCGTGCTGGAAAAGAGTTTCCGCTCCAGCGAGAAGTTTGCGGAGCCGGATATCGAGTTGGCACCCGCGTCTTTTCTTTATAGCGACGCGCACGGTTTTCATTTCATGGATGAGAAGAGTTATGAGCAGTTTACGTTTTCACCCGAGGCCGTTGACGCCGACCGCGGCTATCTCAAGGAGGGTGTGTCGCTACAAGTTTTGAAATACAACGGCGCACCTGTTTCGCTGCAACTACCGCAATACGTCGAACTCGCCGTCACCTCCACTGAGCTGGGACTGCGTGGCGACACGGCCGCGGGCGGTGCGACCAAGCAGGCCACATTGGAGACTGGCCTGGCGGTGCGGGTACCACTTTTCATCAAAGAAGGCGAGCTAGTCCGCGTTAACACGCAAACCGGTGAAGTAGCGGGCCGCGCCTGATTGCTTATGTCCTGCCAACCCCAATCCCCCGGCTTGGAAAACCGCGTGTCCTGCTTTCATTCTGAACGACTGAACCGGACAGATTGTTGCGGTGACACCAAGCTGAAAAGGTTTGTTTAAGTACGTCACATCGACGAGCTTAAATGACAAGAAAACAGCAACCATCGCAATCAATTCCCCATCTTAGCTACGGTCTCGATTTCAAGTGCTATACAGTTCTTTGAAAATCGTTCGGCCATGCGTAGCGATAAAAAGCCAGGGACAAAAAGTGCGAACCCCCAAGCTCGCACTCCCCAGGTTATAGGTATTAATTTGGTGGCCCCATCGGCCATCGCTAACATGGAGAATCAAGATGAAGCTTCCCCAAGAGTTCCCCCGTGTGCGTCCTGTGAGACGCCTTCGAAATTTACATTTGCGCTCCGGGAAGTTTGCCCCGTTTGCCGTCATCTCTTTTTTCCTGGTTTTCAATTTCACCGGACTCTTTTTCAGCCCCGTAATGGCGCCCGAAGTTTATGCCGCAACTCAGGTGGAGTCGATCCCTGAGGATATTCCCCTTTCCGGCGATTGCGATCTCGATTGGATCATCTTTCGCGCTGGTGAGAAGCAAGGTGTTGACCCGCGATTCATTCACGCCGTCATCAAGCAGGAGTCGAGATACGATCCAAAAGCAGTTTCATACGTCGGCGCGCAGGGCCTCATGCAAATGATGCCGGCCACCGCGAAGAGGTTTGGTCTCAAGGATCCATTCGACGCAACCACGAATGTCGAAGCCGGCACAAAATACTTAAAGTGGCTCTTGAAGAGGTTTAACGGCGATGTTTCGCTCGCCCTAGCCGGTTACAACGCTGGTGAAGGATCGGTTGATAAATATAAAGGTATGCCGCCCTATAGCGAGACCCAAAACTACGTCAAGAAGATCGTCTCCACGTACGGAAAAACTTACCATCCGGTTTTGACGCCCGACGACGCTAAGCTTGCGTTTCATCTCGTCTCGCCCGAGGACCAGACAAGTGTCAACGGCCTCTAGTAGAACTGACCGCAGAGAGTGGACCAGAACAGATAACTTGCGCGCCGGCTAATGCTCGTCATTGCCGGCGCGTAATTGTTTTACGTCCAGGCGCGCACTCGCCCATGATTAAGGTGCGTAGCTGATAATTGAGAAAGCGGTCGGAATCCCATTCAACCCTACAGCGTGAGGGCTTATTTAATGTCATCGAGTCGCGCCTTCGCCTCCACGATGTGTGCTTTGAGTCTGTCCAATTCATCGAGCGTGAGCAGGGCCGTAACACGATCACATATGCCGGTGGTTACTGATGCGGCCGTGCCGCTGCGTCCCTGCCGGAACACAACCATCTCCAAATCGCCGAGAGTGCGATAACGGGCCTCGAAGCTAGCGAGCTTGGTAGTCGTTTCGTTAACGCGAGCGATCGACTCTATCGCCCGCAGCAGCCGATCGATTTCGTCGTAATCAACGAGCGCGCGGTTTTCACGAGGCGTATCACCCGTCTCCTTGAGCGCGAGAACGATCCCGAGCGCCCGTGTCGAGGCCCCGGTATCTTTCAGTTCCACGGCATCTACGCGAACGTCTGCGCCCCGTGCGTTTAGAGTAGCGATCTGAGAGAAGCCTTTGACCAGGACACTTTCATACCGCCAATCAATCGCTTCGAGTTTTGTTCGCGGTTCGAGTGGCTCGCAGGCGAGCGGACGGCGAAACTCTGGTCCCGGTCTTTGCGCCAGGGCAGAGCCACAGGACAGCAGCATTATCATGACCAGGAGAGTTGGGCGAATTAGAGACATATCAAACTCCTTTAACGGATCGTTCTCATGACGAGTTACAGTGAATAATAAGGCAATCAACTTCAGCGATAACAGCCGCCCCGCGTCGCCAGGTCGTTTCGTAGTCCTTTCACGCCGCACATTGACAACAGATCCATTTTTGTACGACTGACGACGGGGGCAAAATTCAGAGATTCCCGCGCGACGCTGCTGCTCCCTTGCTTTGAAATGGAACGAGTGGGACCGTGCGGTCGTATTTGAGTAGTGCTAAGATATTCAAGCCGTAGGAATCAACCGCGGTTTAAGCGTTTGGAGGTATTAAGTCATGCCGGAAACAACAGGATCGGATTTTCACTCGGAAACTCAAGCGGAACCGGGGAGTAGCGTCATTAACGAACTGTGCGATGCCCTGCGTTTTCTGGGGGACGCTTCGTACGCAATTTTGCCCGAGGACCTGGCGCATAATCTGGGCGACATAAAGAAATCGTTCTTGAGTTCGATTCGCTCGCTGATCGATAAAGATATCGAGTGGGTCGAAGCACGTGTCACCGGAGGCGATCGGCTGCGCCAGGAATGGCAGCAGAAGTGGAACTGCGACAAATCGGAGGGCGCGCCTGAGCCGATAAACTGAATAGGTCCTTTACGTAAAACATGGAAGTCTTATTAGCTGACGAATACGGGTTTTGTTTTGGCGTCGAACGTGCGGTCGAAATGGTCGAAGACGCGCTGGACGAAGGCGTTCGTCCCATTCGTTCGCTTGGACCATTGATTCACAACGCCCAGGAGATGGAAAGGCTCGGTGAACTGGGTGTATCGACGATCGACGAACCAACGGAAGCCGATGCCGACACGATAGCTGTAATTCGCGCCCACGGCGTCACGCCGCAGGTCCAACGTGATCTGGAACAACGCGCCGCAAAAGTGATCGACGCCACTTGCCCATTCGTTACCAGGGTGCAACACCTGGCGGAGCGCGCTGCGAAAGATGGCCGAGACGTCGTAGTTGCCGGTAATCCGGACCATCCGGAAATGATCGGTGTCGTTGGCTATGCGCCGGACAATACTTATGTCGTTCGCGACGCCAGCGAAGTTGCTTTGCTTCCGCAACTGCGATTCCCCCTCGTTGTTTCTCAAACAACGATCAAGCTGAAGACTTTTCTCGAAGTAGCAGAAGCGGTGCGGGCGAAGGCCGATGCCGAGCCGCAAGTAGTGAACACAATTTGTTCCGCCACGCGAGATCGTCAGGACGCGGCACGCGGGCTCGCCGGACAGGTTGACGTTTTCTATGTGATTGGCGGACGCCATTCCTCAAACAGCGTCAAGCTGCTGGCCGTTTGTCAGGAACAGTGCGAGAAGAGTTATCTGATAGAAACACCCGCAGAGATCAATCCAGCCGATCTTGAAGATGCGAAGCGCGTCGGCGTTACCGCTGGGGCCTCAACCCCGAATTGGTTGATCGATCAAGTGGTGCAGCGTTTACACGAGCTTGGTGAGAAAGCCGCTGCTTAGCTTTCTGAGCACACACCTCCTCCAGTAGAATAAGAGACAGACTTTCCATTTCTCATATCACATTTTCTCATTTGTCATTGCAAGCAAAGCCAACTCTTAGTTAGCCGACTTGTCCTCAAAATGACAAATGAAGAATTTGAAATGAGAAATGGAAAATCTATCTCTTGTATTAGTGATTGAGTTGGAATGGTCAACTAAAAATCGTCGGAGCCGTCCACCTGCGCCAGGGCGTTCACGATCTGCCGCGCCTCTTCTGAACCATAATCCTGCGCCTGCCGGTGAAGCGCGTCGCGGGCGATCTCCGAATCGACCGGATCACTCAGCAATCCAATCAGGACTGAAGTGGGAAATTGCGCCAGGGCCTCGTTAGCCAAAGCCCTGACGACAACATCCTGCGATCGCGCCAACTCGCAGATCTCGCTGGGTGCAAAACCCATCAACGCATCTGCGAGCGCGTCGATACGCGCATAATCTCGCTGGCTATCGGCGCGGCGCACCAGTTGGGCGAAGACTTCCGCCGAACGAGTCTTTTCCTGTAAGACCGCGGCACAAGTATCAGCTATATGGCGGAGTTGAGTTTCCTTCTCTGCTGCCAGCGAGGCACCAGGCTCCAGCGCGCGTTCGTCCAGCGCCGCCAACAGGCGGCTTAATTCATGATCCGCGCGTGCATCATAAGGAGCATTAGGAGCATTGCGATTACGAGCCGGCGGGGCGCTGGGAGTTTGCAAAGCGCGTTCGACGAGGCCGCGAGTCGTGGGGCGAAGTTCCGACCAGACACTTGCAAGCCGACCACCGAAATCTTCCATTGTTAATGACAACGCTCTAAATTCTCCTGAAATAGGCCCGTGGATGAAAACTAAAATGGCGTACTATACGCGAACCGAGCTGAAAAAAACAGTAGGGAGTCGCTGGCGCCGGACAGCGGGAGCAGAAGGCAGGAGCAGGCCGTGGGTGGCGTTTGTTAGTGCCGACTGCCTCCGCCGTCTACCTACTGATCCCTGCTCGCCGAATTGTGATCCTTGATCTCGGCGATCGTAGGAAACGGTATCTTCACTATCTCCCCGTTCGCGCATTCCATCTTGACGCTGGGAGTTGTGAGAGCTTGAGTGGTTTTCATGCTGCGAACGATGCCCCGCACGCGCTGGCCATCAACCGTTACAATCTCAACATTATCTTTTCCGTACAGCGGCTGCAGGGCTGCGAGAGCTTTAGTTACTTCCACGTTAGCATTTCCTCCGAAGTTCATACCCACTTCTGGGTGAATGGACCCTTTTAGAGTTTTAAAGATATTGCACTGAAGCTGGGCACTTGTCTATGCGGGGCCATGATCCGCTCAAACCCGGCCGGCGTGACAGAGAGCGCCCAGGCCAACAGCCGAGGCAACTAACGTCGCTTCCGTTAAGGATAATAGGTAGAATCCTCTGCGAAATCCTCTCTAACTGAGAATCGCACTCGCCTTAGGTTTGAACTCCGGGACTAACCTTGCCTGCAACCGGGACGCTCCGTTTGGCGTATAGATATCTGTTATTCTTTTGCGCGGAGCACTGATAAACGTATTTAAGAGTAAAATATTCCAGTGAAATGTCTATGAATCCCGAAATGGATGCCGTAACGACCTGCGGGAACTGCCGCGCGCCGATGCCCAAAGAGCTGCGATTTTGTCGCAACTGCGGTTTTCGCCTGGGCGAGGGATCGGCTGAGTATACAGAGACAGTTCGTTTTCAGAACATTCCGGCAGAAACCTTAGCCAACAACAATTCAGCAAAGTCGTTCCCCCAAGGTGTCGGAGGACCGATTGCCTTTCCGCCCGGGGGGAAACTCAAGAAGCGGCGAGGAATTCGCCGCATGAGTGGAATGACCTGGATGTTTCTCGGGTTGCTGATTTTCTTTATCGCAGCTGGAGCATTCACCGCCATAATCAAGCCCATTCGCGACAACGTGCGCGGTCACATTGCGCAACAGGCGTCTCGTTCATACATTGGACCTAAGCGTTTCGAGACGACTGAGGGCAATAGCGGCGTGACGTTTGCTAACGTCGAGCCCCCTGGCTCGCCGGCAGATAAGGCCGGACTCGTTGGTGGCGACATCATTACTACAGCCGATGGACAGCCCGTGCATTCAGGCGATGAGATGATGGAAATATTGCGCCGAGTTCCAATTGGTAAGACTATCGACATCGTTTACATTCGCGATGGCGAAACAAAGAACACGAAACTGACTACATTTTCTCAGGAGGACTCTTCCCGGCTTACTAGAGAGTTTGCCGGCCGGCCGGCCGGTATCGGACGGTTTGGCTTCGATGACGATGACACCGAGCGCGTTCCCATTCCCGGAACCAACATGTTTGGCGTGAGGCTGGACGACGTTTCACCCAGCCTACCTGCGGATATGGCGGGCATAAAAAACGGCGACATCATCATCGAGTTCGATGGCGTACCGATTCGCACGCCTGAAGAACTCGCCTCGCGCGTTCGCCGTGCAATACCCTATGAACCCGTCAACGTCGTTTTAATGCGAGGCGGGGAGCGCTTGGAAATTCCTGTAAAGATGGGCAGGAAGTGAAGCACTCAAAAAAGTCATGAGTGATGAGTGATGAGTGATGAGTAAAGAGTGATGAGTCATGAGTGATGAGTAACGGCTAATGACGGCTACGTATGACGAATGACCAACGATCAACGCACTCATCACTCATCACTCGTTACTCATCACTCATGACTCATGACTCATGACTCATGACTGATTTCTATTTCTGCACGTAGTCTCGCAGCCGGGCTTCCATTTCAAGCCGCATTTCTTCCCGTTGTTCCTCAGTTTCGTCATTCTCAAAGGTTTCAAACAGCGCAAAAGGGTTTTCAGCGAGCAGCCTCAGTTCCCAGGCCTCGCGCTCCTCATGCGATTGGCGTGAAAACCACAGCCCGTCAACCGATCCTTCGTGTATTTGTGCGCCGTCCAAAGGTAGCGAGCCTGAGGCAAGTTCAGCATCAAGCTCAGAGCGCGTTTCGGGACGTAAAAGCACACGACGCAATTGCCAACCGTGTTTCCGGTAAGCGCCGACAATTTCCTTTATTAGATCGCTGTAGCTCATTCGCTTCTCCAGCGAATAGTATTTCGCAAAGCAGTATACAGCCGTCAAGGCTCCCACTTCCCTAATGCCCCGGTATTCCGCTGTGCTCGGTTCTTAGTGCCTTTGTTGACCGGCGCGCGCGTGCACTACTATGATCCCTTCTGTCACCGGTCCAGTTAACAGGTTATGCGAAAGATATGGTGAAAGCTTGGTTAGAAGTGCGCGACGTTCGAAGTTCTTGTTAGGCGTAGTGATTTCCATTTTGCTCTCAATGTTTCCGGCGCAATCGCGCGGCAGGCAAATTTCGATAACGAGTGTAATGATAAGAAAACATTCCGAAGCAATGACGAGGCTAATTGAAAACAATGATGGAGACTCACCAGCTTCGTTTTATGAAGTATTGCGCAAGGCACTCAAAAAGAGGAAGACAAAGCTGGAGAACATTTGTCCGCCGTCCGACAGTGTGGCGCGACGCGTACTTGAAGATTATGGCGCGATGTTTCTTGCCAACAAGAAGGTAATGCCGCCGCCGGTTTGTGTTTTTAGCAGCGACGTCGAGGTGGCGGAGTTTCAGGAACGCGCCAGCTACAGGAGCGAGATAATAGGATTCGATCAGGTTGAGTTGCAGCCGGAAGCGATGAAGCAGTTGCTAAAGGCTCGCGCGGAAGCCCAAAAAGAAAACCTGGACATTACGCCACGCGATGGGGCCGAGGCCGCTCGCCGCAGTTATGAAGACAGTTTGCAGTTGTGGCAGACGCGCTTCCTGCCGGCGCTCGATTACTGGCTGGCGCAGGGAAGATTGACCGAGGCGGAGGTGGCGCGCCTGAAAAACTTGCCACTGCGTAGCCAGATCGCCAAAGTATTGGAGCTGGAAAAGAGCGGCATCTACTTCAGCAAGGATCTTTCCAAGTCGATTCTATATTCCATAGCCGCGCCCGGCACATCACAACACATCGCTATGCTCGCCTTCGACGTAAACGAGTTTGATAACCCCCGCGTGCGCGAAATTCTCGCGAAGCACGGCTGGTTTCAAACAGTACTCAGTGACTTGCCACACTTCACGTTTCTTGGGTTGAAAGAGAAAGACCTGCCCAAACACGGATTGAAGCGGACGGAAGTTGACGGGCAAACATTCTGGATTCCCAATATTATTCCCATCGACAATCCCGTCAACGGCCAGCCTCGATAAAAGATGAAGCGAGCCAAATTCGATGATGCTGCGCGCGAAGCCCTCACCAACTGCGTAAAAAAGCTCGAGACGTCCACTGATGCTGAACTGGTCCTCGTAGTTCGCGCGCGCTCTGGTTCTTACCGTCATGCCGATTACCTGTTCGGCGCGTTACTTGCTTTCGCTGGTCTCTTATTTCTTCTTTTCTCACCTTTCGATTTCCACCAATACTGGGTTGCTATAGACGTCGCGCTGCTGTTTCTGCTCGGGACATTTGTTGCCTCCCGCAGCAACATGCTTCGCAGATTGCTGACAAGTGAAAAATTCCGCGAAGAAGCAGTGCGTACCAGCGCCGCGGCAATGTTTTATGAAGCGGGGATCGCCAACACAAACGACGAGATGGGCCTGCTCATCTACCTTTCCATTCTTGAGCGTCGTTTGGAACTAATCGCCGATCGCGGCATTTTGAAAGGCGTGAACGCGCTCGAGTGGAATCAGATTCTATTTGACCTCCATCAGACCGGCAGAAAGCCGGAGCCGCAAACGTTGCTGGCGGGATTGGACAATCTCGGCGCGTTGCTCCGGAATTATCTACCTGCAACCGGGGAAAACCCGAACGAGTTACCTGACATGCCGCGTTTTGAGTTGAAATGAAAAGAACTCGAAACATCAATCTCCCATTCCATTTCCTGCTGCCCGGCACCCTGGTTGCGGGCGCTGTCGCCGTTTGCTTAGCAGTAGCCGCTGAGGCGCTGGCCCGCGTGGGCGGCGGTCAATCCTACGGCGGTGGTGGGCATGGCGGTAGTGGCGGCGGGGATGGTGGCGCGATCATTGGCGTGGTCAGGATGCTAGTGTGGCTCACGATCGAGTATCCGGCGGTTGGCGTTCCGGTAGATGTCGTTGTTATCGGCTTCGTGGTCTATCGCTTTGCCCGAGGCGGCTCGAAGGTGACGGAAGCTTTCTCATCGGCGTCAACAGCGACGGAGTCAATAGCGTTTCCTCTAGGACTTCATACCGCCGAGGCATGGCCGCAAAGTTTTGGTCCTGAGTTTGCGCAGCTTCGGAAGTTTGATCCCAACTTCTCCGAGATCGTCTTCACTGATTTCTGTTACGCGCTTTATGGAAAAGCGCACGACGCGCGCGGCCACGGGCCAACCGCCCTGGATCAGTTTTCGCCCTATCTAAGCGAAGCCGCGCTCAGGGCGCTGCTCCAACGCAACCCGAGCGGTCTCCAGGAAGTGAAGGGAATTATTGTCGGGGCGTTGAAAATCGAAGACGTACGCGGGCTGGAAAAGCCTGTTGTGAATATCAGCCTGTTGTTCGAAACAAACTACACCGAGGTGACAGCCGCAAACGGCAGAGCTGCGAAGGAACCCCGAGGTGAGATGACTTACTACGTTCGCGAGCGTTGGCAGCTCGAGCGTAAGCGCGACGTGCTGTCTCCCCCTCCGGCTCAGGCGACCGCGCTTCATTGCCCAAAGTGTGGCGCGCCTTTGCAGAAAGATACGGTCGGCGCTTGTGCATTCTGTGGCACTAAAGTGGAAAGTGGGGAGTTTCAGTGGTACGTACGGGGGATCGGGCTACTCAGTACTGAGCCGAAAGGACCCTTGCTTACGTCAAACGTGCCCGAAGCGGGCACAGACTTGCCCAGTGTCGTTCAACCGGGTTTCAGAGATATTCGGATCGAATTTGAGAAGAACAATCCGAGCTTTTCCTGGGGCCAGTTTCAGGCCCGGGCCCGGCTGATTTTCGATGAACTGCAAGGTGCCTGGTCAACGCTCAACTGGGAACGGGCGCGCCCTCACGAGACCGACAACCTTTTTCAGATGCATCAATATTGGATCAAGGCGTACAAGCAGCAGCACCTTCGCAACGTGCTTGACCAGTGTCGTATTACCTCGTTGCAACCAGTAAAGCTCCAGGAGGACGCGTTCTACAACGCGATCACGCTGCGCATAGGCGCGCAAGGTTACGATTTTACCGTTGATGAGGGCGGCAACGTCGTTAGCGGTTCGAAAAGTAATCTCAGATACTGGAGCGAGTACTGGACATTTATTCGCAACCGCCAGGCTAAAGCGGCTCCGGCCCTAGCGGACCTGAATTGTCCCAATTGCGGCGCGCCTCTGAAAGTGAATTACGCGGGAGTTTGTGAATTCTGCGGTGGAAAGATAACTTCCGGAGAGTTTGATTGGGTGCTGTCAAAAATTGAACAAGATGAATCCTACGGCGGGTGAGAACCAGAGGTCAGAGATCAGAAGGTCAGAGGTAGAAGCAGCGATCGGTTTCTGATCCTTGACTTCTGACCTCTGATCTCTGACCTCTGTCCTCTGTCCTCTGATTAAAGGCGATCAGCGCTCGTAGCCGCGACGGCAGTGGATCCCGAACTCCTCCTGAGATGAACAAGAATCGACTTGGGCTGGCCGTCAAGCTTGTCGCACAGCCTAGCGAGTAACACTTTGACCGGCACCGACTGCTGATGGAAATGGCAGATGAAATCGAAACTACGGGCCGGGATTGCTTCTGCTTTGAAAGCTTCGAGCCGCCGTTGCAGTTCGGCGACATTTGTGAAGGCAAGCACTTCATTAAAAAAATCGCGGCCCTTTATATCCTTCTCCGCGCCCACCCACGTATTTGATTCAAAACTTGAATAGATTACCGTGCCGTTGTCATCGAGTTCGAATATTCC
Source organism: Pyrinomonadaceae bacterium (assembly GCA_036507195.1). GTDB lineage: Bacteria > Acidobacteriota > Blastocatellia > Pyrinomonadales > Pyrinomonadaceae > PSRF01. The sequence continues at coordinate 15,913 of DASXQM010000311.1, forward strand.
CAGTGACTCTTCTTGATCTTGAGTTTTAATTGACATTGTTCCTCGCTCGCTCAGGAAATTTGCGCCACTCCGCTGAACTCGGTTTTAGAAAGTAGCAGCTCTATAGTTCGCAGCATTTGGGCCAGATCAAAGGGCTTGACCAGGTAATCGTTGCAACCCGCTTCGCGTGCAGCTATTTGCGGCGCGGGCTCGGCCCGGCCCGAAATAAAAATAATGGGCACATCGGAGGAGGTCTTGTTTGCCCTGATGCGTCGGAGAGCGGTGAGACCGTCAAGGATTGGCAAGCTGAAATCCATCAGCACGATGTCTGGCCGTTCTCTTTCGGCCAATTGAACTGCCTCTTCACCATCGGCTGCCTCCCATACATAAAAGCGATTCATCTCCAGAATGGTTCTGAGCATTAGGCGAGTATCTTCATCGTCGTCAGCGATCAACACGCTCCGGCCGCGTCCTTCCATGAGGCGACTTGAAGCAGTTGCTACGGAATTGACACTTTTGATGTTGGCGCAACTATGCATGGCGAGTCCATTCCAAAACGTACAGAATTCCGTGATGGTAAGGGCGCTTCTGTCGGCGAGAATCAGCGGATGTCCTTTCGCCACATCCGATCTATGAACAAGTTCAGGAAGTTGTAAGGATAGGGATCCTAAACCGTAGCGAACCCTATCCTTGCCCCCTTGATATACCGTTCTTTCGTGAGGCGAAAACCTCTTTGGCTACGAAAGGACGAGTCGGGATCCTCCTGTTATACCGCTAAATGAGGCTCATTTATCGCACGGGGAAGGATAGCTGCCTATTAGGAAGGTGGAACAATGTCTAGGGAAACTCCCTAATAGATGAGACGACCCAGCTGAAGGGAAAATCCAGAACTGGATTATCGAGAACTTGCCGGCAGGGTAAAGATTTAGACTTAATTGCTTCCCAGCCAGCCCTGCAAAACGGCGTAGCGAACGATGTCAATGCGGCTGCGCAGATCGAGTTTTTTCATCGAGTTGGCTTTGTGTGCTTCGACAGTTTTGACACTGAGCTTAAGGCGCGCGGCGATCTCTTTGTTGCTATAGCCCCAGGCAATTGCCTTGAGTACTTCCAGCTCACGATTCGAGACATTGGCAGGCGCGGTTTTCTTGATCGTTCGTCCTGCAAATGCCTCCACAACTTTTCCGCTGAGGGCTGGATCCAGGTAGCTGTTTCCGGAAGCGATCTCGCGAATCGCGCGCAGCAATTCAGAAGAAGAGCTTTGCTTGAGCACATATCCCGAAGCGCCTGCTCTGAGCATCTCCTGTAGATAAGCGCCATCGTTATGACGCGTGAGAGCCAGTATTTTTACTTCCGGACAACATTCGCGCAAGAGCTTGGTTGCTCTGAGTCCGCTGGTCCTGGGCATCGAGACGTCCATGAGGACCACGTCTGGTAATAAGCGTTTGGCTGACTCGACCGCTGCGGTGCCATCCGCGGCCTCACCGACGATCTCCACGTCGCTCTGCGATTGCAGGATTAACTTCAAACCCTCGCGCACAGTTTCGTGATCTTCGGCGATGAGGATGCGTAGCTTACCCATTTACTCTCACTTTCCTTCCCCAAAAATTAGTGGAACGCGTATGTAAATTGTGGTGCCGGCCTGCGGAGCGGATTCAATTTCGATAGTTCCGTCGAGCAACGAAGCGCGCTCGCGCATGCCAAGCAAGCCCCATTGCCCATCACCCTCTTGCGCGTTGCCGGGGGCAAATCCGACGCCGTCATCTTCAACTATTAAAACGATATGGCGATCACGACGTTCCAGCAGAATTTCGGCGTGCGAGCATTGAGAATGCTTGGCGCAATTGTTGAGCGCTTCCTGAGCGATTCGGTAGAGATTGGTTTCTATTCGCGGATCGAAGCGTTGACCCAGATTGGCAGTATGAAACTCCGCTGCAATACCGAAGTGCTCGGACCATTGCTTTACGTAGTTTGATAGGGCGGCCGGCAGACCAAGATCATCGAGAGCCACGGGGCGTAACTGCCAGGCGAGAAAATCGACATCTGAATCGAGCTGTTTGACTATACCCTGCAACTCATCAAGTCCGGCATTCAACTGCTTGCGACCCTCAGCGTGGACCTTGAGCGATTCCAGTTTCATCTTTAGGGCCGTCAACTGCTGGCCCAACTGATCATGCAGGTCGCGCGCAAAGCGGCGACGCTCGTCTTCCTGCGCGCTTACTAATTGACCGAGCAGTTCTATACGGGCCTCCTCGACTCGCTTTCGTACGCTGACCTCATTTCGCAGCGCCTCGTTGGCGTCTTCAAGCGCACGCGTTCGTTCCTCAACTCTCGATTCCAGCTCCGCGCTCGCCTGTAGAAGTTGTTCTCTGGCCTGCGCGAGTTCGGTCACGTTCACAAACGTGATGACGAGGCCTTCAATCCTCTCCTCCGCCGTGCGATAGGGTGCGATCCTCATGAAATACGACTCTCCACCGAAGGTTTTAATTTCGCGTTCGATTTTCTGTAATTCATTTAATACGCTCTGCATGTCAGCGAGCAAATTCGCCTCTTTCAACGTGCTGGTTATGTCCAGCAGCGGGCGGCCGACATCCGCCGGTATCAGGTTAAATGTTTCCTGAGCGCTGGGAGTGAATAGCTTCACTCGTAGCGTCCGATCGAGGAAGATGGTACCGATATTTGTCGAGTTCATCAGGTTTTGGAAGTTATTATTGGCGAGGCTCAACTCCTCGATCTTGATCTTCAGCTCTTGATTCACAGTGGTCAGCTCTTCATTAATTGACTGCAATTCTTCCTTGCTCGTCTCCAATTCTTCAGCCGTTGAACGCAACTCTTCATTCATGGCCTGCAGTTCTTCGTTTGAAGCTCGCAACTCCTCCTGCTGAATCTCATATTGCTCGACGGTTGCCTGAATCTGCGCTCTCGAATGCGCCAACTCCGCTTCCAGCCGTTGCACAATGGGCTCGTCAGCCACCGAAACTCTTGCGACCCCCTCGGCGGTATCTTTACCCTCTTCAAAGAGAACGAGTATGAAGCCGCGCGTGGTGTCCTCCTCGCGCAAAACAGGCCGGACAATGATGTTTACCATTCGAAACCCATTGTCTGTGTCGACCCTCAGACCGGGCACTTCAACGTTAGTGCGGTCATGCACTGCCTGATAAAGGGCGGTGCGCAATTCAAGGCGCAACTCGGGACGCACAATCCTGAGCAGGTTATGGGAGGGCTCACCGCCGCCCATCTGCAGATAACGTCCCGCACGATCCGATAAGTGAACGATGTCGTAATCTTCGTTCACAATGATGCTCGGAGGTCCATACTGTTCCAGTAAGCGTTGATGCAGAGCTGCATAAGATAAGCGTTCGCTGGCGCGCGTTTCTTCGGATCCCCGCTCTCTTTCAGTCAACGGTAGGAGACCGCGTTTGGAGGCAATCTCCGGAATAGGAAAGGCGCGCGGTGGTACGGGCCGGCTGCGGAATATGCGGTGGTCCTTGTCTTCGACAACGAAGAGATCGCCGGCTACATCAATCGACTCCGAGGTGCCCAGGAAAAGATAGCCCGATGGATTTAGCGCGAAATGCAATACTTCCAGAGCTCGGTTCTGAGCGGTGCGGTTGAGATAAATAAGCAGGTTGCGACAGGAGATCAGATCCACGTGCGAAAAGGGAGGATCCTTGATCAAATTATGGACCGCAAAAAGTGTCACTTCTCTCAGCTCTCGGCGGACCCGGTAACCATGGATCGCTCGAGTAAAAAAGCGACGCAGCCTTTCCGGGGAGACGTCTGCGACCTCGGCATCTTTATAATAACCTTCGCGAGCTATCTGAACAGCTTCCTGATCCAGGTCGGTGGCGAAGACTTGCAGATTGGGAAAGCCGCCACCAGTCGACAAGTTTTCGGAAAGCAGCATTGCAATAGAATACGCTTCTTCCCCCGTCGCACAGCCTGCCACCCAAACTCGAACCGGATCCTCCGGAGTTTTTCCGGCAGAGAGTTTCGGAATGATCTTGCTGGCGAGAGTCTCCATTGATTCCGGATCGCGGAAGAAGTTTGTCACACTGATTAGCAGATCCTTCATCAGGGCGTTGACTTCCTGCGGCTTCTCTCGCAGAAAACGTGTGTAGGCGGGCAGTCCCGGCAATTCGTTTAAGCCCAATCGCCGTTCAATCCGCCGTAGTATCGTCGCTCGCTTATAGTTAGAAAAATCATGACCGGTGCGTACGCGCAGTTGCGTGAAGATGTCGAGTAGCGCCTGTTCGTTTGTCTGCGGAACGTCGGGAGGCGTTTCCGGAATCTTCATCGTCCCGAGGTGGTCCTTGTAGGAAATAATCTTTGCAGGTATTTCCGACGCGCTCAGAACGTAATCAACCATGCCGGTAGCAATCGCATTATTGGGCATATCGTCGTATTCGGCTTCTTCCGGGTCTTGCACGAAGGCCACGCCGCCATATTCTTTAATTCGCTTAATACCCATCGAACCGTTCGCGCCGGTACCTGAGAGAATCACTGAAATGCCGCGGTCCTCGTTGGTTTCTGCCAGCGTGCGGAAGAAAAGATCCACGGGCGAGCGTCGCTCTGCCGCGGCGATCTTGCTGGTAAGGTCCAGATGGCCGTCAGTCATTGCCAGGTTGTGAGTCGGAGGCACGACGTAAACATGATTTGGGGCGACTTTGACGCGCTCGCGCACCTGAGTGACCGGAATAGGACTCGCGAGCTGAAGAATCTCTGCCAGATGGCTTTCATGTTCCGGCGACATGTGCAGGATAACAACGTAGGCCATGCCGCTGTCTTTGGGCACCTGCGTAAAAAATTGTTTCAGCGCGTGGATGCCGCCCGCTGAAGCACCGACACCGACTACTAGAAAATCATCGTGCGGATGATCTTTGGCGGTCTGAGATTTTGGGGAAATCTGCTTGTCAGGTTTATCGTTAGTCATGACCCACCCTGGAACGGTTCGTCTATGGTTAAGGCTGCCAAAAGACCTGCGGCCTCGTTTAACGGATTGTGGAGTCAGTGCGGGCGGCAGGGATTTCAGCCGAAGTCTAGTCGAAACGCACACTTCGTGTATAGGTTGGGCCGGACGCCATTTGTCAATTCCGCCTCCGCAAGCTAACCTCGAAAGAGCCCGATGATCGCCTCAAGAGCGGTTTAAGAATGGAAGGACTCAGCGGTTGACATCCAATTCGCACGCAGTGACATCGAATGGGCTTGCCCAAATCCGGCCGGCCCGGCCTCGGCTGGCAATATCTGCCTCTAAACAAGGAACGCAGACCCTGCAATGGAGCTTTCAGTGAAACGCCTTCTTTTACTAGTTCTCTTAACATGTTCTTTTCTTGTTAATCCGGCGATTTTTGCCGGACAACGGCAAGCCCAACCGCCGCGGCAGGCAACAGCGCCGTCGCAGGGAGCGGCAGTCGCTTCCGCGCCACAGCCGCAGGCAAAGTTTGTCAATCGCCAGCTCCCAAATGGGCTCGAAATGATCGTGCTCGAGGATCACTCAATCCCATTGGTAACTTGCGAACTTGCGGTGAGGAACGGATCTTTTACCGAACCGCCAGAGCTAAACGGACTGTCACATCTTTTTGAACACATGTTCTTCAAGGCCAACCGCGCTTCGGTGACTGGCGAATCTTACCTGAATACTATCGACGAACTCGGCATTATATATAACGGCCAGACGCAGGAGGAGTTGGTTAACTACTACTTCACAACCACCTCTCCGAACCTGCCGGTGGCTATGCGTTTCTTGCGCGACGCCGTGCGCTATCCTCTGTTTGACGAGCGCCAGTTTGAACAGGAGCGAGAGGTAGTTATTAGCGAACTGGATCGCCACGAGTCAAACCCGTTTGGTTTTCTCTCCCTTGAGATGAACAACCGGCTTTTCTACAAGTACCCGAGCAGGAAGAATCCGGGCGGCGATAAGCAGACAGTGCGCAGCGCCACTACCGCGATGATGAGACTCATTCAAGGCCGTTACTACGTCCCGAATAACTCGGCAATAGTGGTTACCGGGGATGTGAGTCCGCAGTCAGTCTTCCTGATGGTGCAGGACCTCTTTGGCGACTGGCCGCGCCGTGAGAAAGATCCATTCGTCGAGTTTCCCCTGGTCGAGCATCCGCCACTGCCGAAGAGCGAGGGAGCGATTATCAAGCAGCCGGTGCAAAACATAATCATTGAAATGGGCTGGCAGGGCCCGTCGATTGGCAAGGACAACCCGGCGACTTATGCGGCGGACGTTTTTTCATTTATTCTGCGGCAGCCAAACTCGCGCTTCCAGCGCGCGCTGGTTGATACCGGTTTGGTGAGCGGGGTCAACCTGGGCTATTACACGCAACGCAACGTCGGACCAATCAACATCATTGCGCAGACCACGCCCGAAAAAGCCAGGGCCGCAGTGCGCGCGATTTACAATGAAGTTGCTCACTTTAACGATCCTGACTACTACACAGATGAGCAACTGGAGACGGCCAAAGCTCTTCTTGAAGCTAACGACCTCTTCGATCGTGAGAAGCTGTCGGATTACACACATACAATCAGCTTCTGGTGGGCCTCGACAGGCATTGATTACTTCCGAGGCTACCTCGGCAATTTGCGACGCACCACGCGCGCGGACATCAGGCGCTACGTGACGACATATATTCAGGGCAAACCGCACGTTGGCCTCGCTTTATTGTCGGAGGAAGCGGCTAAGACGTCTCAGCTTACTCCCGACGATCTCATTGGTGACGAGAAACGAAATGCAACCACAGCACACAGGTAATGCCGCGCTCACTCTTATCGAAACCACGAAACAAATGAAGCAGGCGAAGCAGATGAGGGCAGCACACATGAAGACGAGTTGGTTGAGTCTGCGAGTCGCAGCGCTCTGTTTGTTTGTAATTTCTATAGCTGCGCCATTTGCCGCTCAGGAGACCGTACCTACTGGTGTTGCGTCTCGACCAGCGGCAATCGCCAAACCCTCGTCACTTTCATCGCTTGCCGATGCTGCCGCGCTGGTCACGGAGTTTGATGTAAACGGTCTGAAGGTGCTGGTCAAACGCCGCGAAGGAAGCCAGACAGTGGTGGCGGGTCTTTTCCTCAAAGGCGGGTCACGCAACATCACGGCTGCTAACGCAGGCATCGAAAACCTGATGCTTGACGCTGAGTCGGAGGCGAGCTTGAGTTTTCCGCGCGAGCGGCTGCGCACGGAACTGTCGCGCATGGGTACCACGATCTCGTCCGGCGTCAACTTTGACTATTCAGGACTCTCGTTGGCGTCGACGCGCGGCAATTTCGATCGCTCCTGGGAAATCTTCACCGACGTAGCGCTCCGACCCACCTTCGCGGCCGAAGACGTAGAGCGTGTGCGCAATCGCATCGTCCTTTCCATTCGTGACGACGCCGACACGCCCGATTCTTACTTGCAGGTTTTGCAAGCACGCCTCGCCTATGCCGGCCATCCGTACCTTAACGACCCAAACGGCACTGCCGAGTCGGTCTCGCGCCTGACCGCCGAGGACCTCCGCCGTTACCACAAGCAAATGATGGAGACCTCGCGTTTGCTGCTCGTTATAGTCGGCGATCTGGATCCACAACTTCTTCGCCAACGCATCGCCGCCTCGTTTGGTAGACTGCCGCGCGGCGACTATCATCCCAGTCCGCTGCCGGAGTTGTCCTTTTCGGCATCGACAGTTGAAGTAACTGAGCGGGATCTTCCAACCAACTACGTCCAGGGAGTCTACTCCGCGCCTGGGCTCGCCGCGCCTGACATTTATCCGATGCGCGTCGCGTCCTCCATTCTTCAGAATCGCCTCTTCATCGAAATCCGAGCCAAGCGTAATCTCTCTTACGCGCCCGAAGCGTTTCTTTGGAGCCAGGGATCGAACCTGGGCGGGGTTGCGGTCAGCTCGACAGACGCAAATCAAAGCGTCCAGATAATGCTCGATGAGATCGCGCGCCTGCAACGGGAACCCATCTCGCAGGACGAGTTGAAAGGCACAGTTCAGCACTACCTGACGCGCTACTATCTGGGTCAGGAAACGAATGCTGCCCAAGCCGGCGAACTTGCTCAGTCGGAATTGCTCGGCGGCGGTTGGCGTAACTCGACGGCCTTTATGGACAAACTCAGCGCAGTCACTCCCGCCGATGTGCAGCGGGTAGCGCAGAAATACATGCGCAACATTCGCTTTGTAGTCCTGGGCAAACCGAAGAGCGTCGATACGAAGATCTTTACCGGCGGATAAATGAATGGCAGGAGGCAGGAGCAGGAGGCGTCTGGGTTTAGATGAGAAATGAGAAATGAGAAATGGGAAATGCTAAATGGAAACCCTTATTTTCCATTTAGCATTTCTCAATTCTCATTTCTCATTAAAAGCCACGCCGGTCTGCTCGTGCCGGCTGGTTCTTCACCGCTCAAACTGGGTTTCGCTCACAAACTTATCGTAGAGTTTCCCATCAAGTTGGCGCAGAATTTTTGCTTCGCTTAACGCCATCCGTTCGTTGCCAGTCTCAAAATAAGCTATCGCAAGATTGTAATGCGCGTCGGCACTGTCGGGACGAAGAGTAGCGGCGCGGTTGTACGAAGAGATGGCTTCGAGCATTCGGCCGGCGTAGTAATAAGCATCGCCAAGTTTATTGTGGATCTCTTCCGAGTCAGGCTTGAGCGCAAGCGCATGCTGGTAAGCCTGAATTCCTTCTTCGTTTTTCCCAAGCTTTACTTTGCAATAACCAACCTGCACCCAGGCGTCAGCCCGCCGCGGATTTCTGTTCGCCGCAGTTTCGAAATAACCAATCGCGTTGTCGTAATTGCCCAGCCAGAGAGAATCCAGTCCAGTTCGATAAGAAGACTCAGCGCTGTCGCTCAGCCTTTCTCTCGCCGGCAGGGCGGCGATGGAGCGCAACTGCCCTGGGCGCAGTTGTTCAACTCGGGCGGCGCCAATCGCGAGGTTGATGTTTTGTCCATTAGTTACCTTAACTGTAACGACGCCGACAACCTGGCCCTTCATGTTGAAGACTGGGCTGCCACTGTTGCCGTGAGAAATCGGCGCTGTTATCTGAATGATCTTGCCTACATTGGGAACTTCGCGGACGGCTGAAACAATGCCGTTGGTGACCGAGCCCTCGAGTTTGAGTGGATTGCCGATCACTACGATCTGTTCGCCCTCATCGGGCAGCACGCTTGCGAGGGTGCTGGTGCGCGGCCGGTCGGCCGGCATCTCAACTTTGAGAAGTGCGAGGTCGCCTTCTTCGTCCAGGGCGAGCGCGCCCGCTACGGGAAACACTCTTCCTTTTCCATCGAGCGTCTTGATCTCGCATCGCTGCGCGCCGCGGATGACGTGCAGATTTGTGACTACCTCCCCGGGGCGCAGGAAGAATCCGCTGCCGGTCATTAATGCCTCGCCCTGCGAATCGTAGGTTGCAATCGCAACTACCTGGGGCTTAACACGCCTGACGAGATCGGGCAGACTTTCCTGGGAAAAAGCCGGAGTGGCTGAGAAGAGGAAGAGGCTTACGGCAATAAGCAGCAACTGGGGGAAGATGCGTTTGTACATATTCAGTTGTAAATCGCGACCAAATTCCTGGTTTATGGGGAGCCGAAGCAGCACGCTTCGACGTTTATTTCGTGGCGAGCTCGATTGTCAGGGGAGTCGACTTGAGCTGGTTGTCCCGGGGCAACTCCCTCAATAATCATATTAACCCAAGAGCAACCGAACTGGATAGAGATTTTTACCCAAGTTCGTAGAAGCAGTGGGAGGAGGCAGAAGCAGCTAGCAGCGGGCTACCCCCGCGTCTCCCGCTCCTGCCGTCTGCCTCCTCGCCCCTGCCCAACAAAAAAGGCCGCCAACCTGGCGGCCTTTGTGTTTACTCCAGTGAAATGTGGGGTTGGCTAGGGGACTAATTGGATTACGCCAAGTCGTGGGCCCACCGGTATGACCACGGTCTTTACTGCCGCGAGGTCTTCCATTGTCACGAGCAAACCGAAATCAGCCAACGACGTATTGGCTTTGATCTCGGCCTCGTTCCGGTCCCTCACATTTACGATCTGTCCCAGCTTGGAAAACTGGTTGTCAGGCGAAACTGCCCAGAGGATGTAGGCCTGTCCCTTGGGAGCCTCCTTGAGTTCGTGGAAGACCATCTTAACTTCCGTCTCTTTACCATTCTTGTGCGGCTCAATGAAAACATTCGCGCGCGCACCCGACATGGCGCCGGTGAAGTCGACTTTCAGTTTTGTTTCATCTCCCTTTTTATACGCCGGGATATTCAGCATCGGCACTGTATAGGTGCTCGCCGGCGTAGTTCCCGGCGTCGTCGTCGCGGCTACGGTTTCCCCAACCGGCGACGTTGTGTGCGGAATGACCGCGAAGCCTTGGGGCACCGCGCTGCGGAAGTAAATCTTTGCGTTCGGATCGTAGACCTTCAGACTGTCGTCTGGCGCCGCGATCAGCATGAACTTACTAAGCGGAGTGGTAGTAGTGAATTTCCCGGTTCCATTGGCGAGTACCACTGGCCCCAGCGATGTAACCACTCCGGATTCGTCCACTGCGTAGACATTCATCGCGGAAACGTCAGCGGGCACATCCGTCACATTCAAAATGACCTTCGTGCCGGTGTCATCGCGCAGGATCGTACCGACAGCTTTCGACTTGGTTAGAGTTACCGGAGTCATGACAATTTGTACTTCCTTGCCTACCGGATACTCGATTACGGTGTAGGTGCCGTCAGGGTTCTGAACTGTCTTGGTAACTGTGGTTGGAGTTTGTGTGACTATTGTTGTTGGCGGTTCTGTTGGCGTTTGCGCGGCTACGAATACGGCTGATGAAATCATCAGCAACGCGGCCGCCAGAATTGAAATGCGCTTACTCATGAGTTTGGCTTGCTCCTTCCTATTTTCAAATCGCGATGTAGGACAGGCATTGCTGCCTGTCTGAAGTTTGGTGACGGGCAAGATGCCGTCCCTGCTTAGGTTGCGCGTCGGGGAATTTACGGGCTAGTCCAGCGAATAGGGAGCGCAAGCATTGTGCCAATGGGTCAAGTCAAAATTGTCGGGATTTAGCTGCGGTTATGGGGGATTTGGCCCAAAAAAAGCCGACGACGCGAAACACAACGATACACCGGTGTACGGCATCCTTTCGCGTCGTTCTTTGAGAGTCAATATCTGTGAAGCTCGGAAATTGCCTCAGCAACGTCGGTGGCTTGAGGGAGGATTGTATCTTCGAGTTGCGGAGCATAGGCGACGAAGGTGTCCATTGCCGCGACGCGACGAACGGGTGCGTCGAGGTATTCGAACAGCTCATCTGAAATCCGCGCCGCGATTTCAGCTCCATACCCGAACGACAATGAATCTTCGTGAGCGACGACTACTCTGTTTGTCTTTTTTACTGTAGCAACAATCGCGTCCCAGTCGTAAGGCTGCAGGCTGCGCAGATCGATAACTTCCACGCTAATGCCTTGCTGCTCGGCCTGCCTCGCGGCGACTAACGAACGCTGCACCAACGCGCCGTAGGCGATGATCGAAAGATCCTTTCCTTCGCGAACGGTTTTAGCTTTGCCGAAAGGAATCATGAAATCGTCAGACGGATATTGCGACTTGTTGTAGGCCTGGCGATAGAGATGTTTGTGCTCCAGGAACAACACCGGGTCATCGGCGCGGACGGCGGTGCGCAATAAACCATTCGCGTCAAGCGCGTTTGAGGGATAGATAACTCGCAGCCCGGGGATCTGTGTGAAGGTTGAAACACCGGATTGCGAGTGATAGACAGCGCCGCCCTTTAAGTAGCCGCCGACCGGCACGCGAATCACCACTGGCGCCTTCCACTCGCCGCCGGAGCGCCAGCGCAAGACCGAGAGCTCGTTACGGATCTGGTGCATGGCAGGCCAGATGTAATCAAAGAACTGAATCTCGACTACAGGTTTCAGTCCGCGCGTAGCCATACCTATGGCGCGCCCGACAATGTTGGCTTCAGCCAGGGGCGAATTGAAGACGCGCGCGCTGCCAAACTTTCGCTGCAGGTTCGCAGTGACCTTGAAGACGCCGCCTTTGCCCTTCACCTTGTCGAGAAACTCCTCCCGCGAGCAATCCGCTACGTCTTCGCCAAACACTATAATGCGCGGATCGCGGGCCATCTCGGTATGCAGGCAACGATTAATCAGGTCAACCATGGTGCCCGAATTGCCGGAAAGTTGCGCGCTTTCCTCGTTGTCAAATTCCTTCGAGGTTGGATCGACGTCTGGCGAATAGACGTAGAGTTTCACTGTTTGCGGGTCAGGTTGCAGACTGGCGAGGGCTTGGTCCGTAGCTTCAATCACCGCCGCATCGACTTCGTCCTTTATCTTTTGCAGCCCATCCTGGTCAATGACACCTTCGTCGATCAAGAGAGCGCCAAGGCGCTTGACCGGGTCGCGCTCAGCCTCTGCCGTTCGCTCTTCATCGGGACGATAAAGCCGTTCGTCATCGGAGAGCGAATGTGAGTAGGGCCGGATAACTTTCGCATGAACGAAAGCAGGACCCTTGCCTTCGCGGCAGTATTGGACGGCCCGTTTCATTACCTCGAGCGATTCGAGCGCGTCAGTGCCGTCGCAACGTTGCAGGTAGAGGTTGGGAAAGTTTTTGATCAGCCGGGAAACATCGCCGCCGGCGGTTTGCACTTCGACCGGGACGCTGATCGCATAACCGTTATCTTCCAGCAGAAAGAGCACGGGCAGTTTAAGATTGCAGGCGCTGTTGAGCGACTCCCAAAATTCACCTTCGCTGGTTGCTCCGTCACCGAGCGAGACGTAAACCACTTCGTCTTTCCGAAAGTTTGAAGAGCGCTTCCGCAGCTCTTTGATCAACTTAAAGCGGTAGCCGGCTTCCGCGCAGCCGACGGCCTGCAACAGTTGCGTGCCGGTGGGCGATGACTGGGAGACGATGTTTAGTTTCTTATGACCCCAATGCGAAGGCATCTGGCGGCCGTGTGAGCTGGGATCCTTTGCGGCCCCAACCGCCGCAAGCAATTGCTCAAGCGGCGTCATGCCAAGCTGGAGACAAAGTGCACGGTCGCGATAGTAAGGATAAAACCAATCGTATCCCGGCCTCAAAACCATGCCCGCGGCTACGAGGATGGCCTCGTGGCCGGCGCCGCTGATTTGAAAGAAAATTTTGTTCTGATTCTTGAGCTGGATTTCCTTATCGTCCAGCCGGCGCGAGAGATACATGGTGCGATACATCCTGAGCATCTCTTCGGGTGAAACACGAGGACGCTCGCGTCGCGCCGGTTTCCGTTGTTGCCCCTGGTCAGGGACTCGTAGCGGTTGCGGCGCCGGCTGAGTTGTAGGCTGAGGTACCGATTGGGGCGCCGGTTGGGCCGTCACAGCGGCAGCGGCTTTCTTTTCTTCCGTAACGTCAACGCGAGGCGCCGCCTGAGCTTTGGTCTTCGGTACAAGTTTGAGAACTTTCGTATCAGTCATAACCATTGCTCGACGCGGTCGGCAGCAGGACAGATGTTCATGCCAGTCTTAAAACATGCACTCAAAACTCTTCCAGCGTCATTCGATATTCTGCCGCCATTGAAGGATGGCCATGCCCTGTAGCTGCGTCAATGCCGCGCTGAAAAGTTTCTTTTGCCTTGTCGCGTTGCCCGGCCTTCTCATAGGCTCGCGCCAGCATGCCAAAGGCATTACCTTCGTCATCCGCTATCGCCAGATAACGCTCCAGGGTTTCGATCATCTCCTGGGTTTGCCCGGTTTTCTCATACTCCTTCGCCAGGCCAAATAGAATGCTGCTATTGATGGGATCACTCACCAGCATTTGCTTGAAGATGTCGATCCGAGAGGCTGTCATAAGATTCTTCCGTACTCACTTGATCGGTGTCATCACTTCCCGATCAGCAGCTTCGCGATCGTCTGCAACTGCATATTTGACGTTCCTTCGTAGATCGCACCAATCTTCGAATCGCGCCAAAACTTTTCCACCGGATAATCTTTCACGTAGCCGTAGCCGCCATAAAGCTCGATCGCCAGTGAACTAATTCGTTCAGCAGCGCGAGAAGAATAGAGCTTCGCCATCGCCGCCTCTTTCACGAAGTTCATGCCGGCATCCTTCATGCGCGCTGCGTTGTAGACCAGCAAACGCGCCGCTTCCAACTGCGTGGCCATCTCAGCCAGTTGAAACTGCACGCCCTGAAACTGGTTGATCGATTTGCCAAACTGCTGGCGCTCGCCTGTGTAAGCGAGGGCGGCGTCGAGCGCGCCACGCGCAATGCCGATCATCTGGGCGCCGATACCAATTCGTCCCTCGTTTAAGGTTTCAATCGAAACCTTGTAACCCTTGCCCACTTCGCCAAGCACATTCTCTTTGGGAACTCTGCAGTCAACCAAAATCAACTCCGTCGTCGAGGACGCGCGAATGCCGAGCTTGTTCTCTTTCTTGCCAACCGAGAAACCCTCGAAGCTCTTTTCAACGATAAATGCAGTTATGCCGCGATAACCGGCCTCGGGATTGGCATTAGCGAACAACACAAAAATTTCGGCTTCGTTACCATTTGTGATCCAGAGTTTTTGGCCATTCAGTAGATAGTGGCTGCCCTTGTCGACGGCGCGCGTTTGCATTGCGAACGCATCCGATCCTGAACCAGCCTCACTCAAGGCGTAGGCCCCAACCTTTTCAGTTGCCAGTTGCGGTAAGTATTTGGTTTGCTGTTCCGGATTTCCCCAACGTATAAAGGCGTTGTTGACCAGCGTATTTTGCACGTCGATAAGCACCCCGATAGAAGCGTCGATCCGCGAGAGTTCTTCAACCGCCAGTATCGCAGTGAAGAAAGACGAACCGGCGCCGCCAAACTCTTCCGGGGTTTCAATACTCATCAGCCCAAGATCGAAACACTGCTTGATAAGGGCCGGATCCAGTTTGCCCTTTTCGTCCATCTCCTCGACGCGCGGCCGCAGTTCGCCTTCGGCAAACTCACGAACGCTCGAGCGAAACATCTGCTCGTCTTCGGAAAGCGTTGTCAACGGACGGCCAGCAAGCTCTTCAATAGCTGTTTGAGATTGACTCATCTTTACCACCACCTAGCCGGGCTGCCCGGGGACCCCGGCCTGACCGTCGCGAACTGTTTAGATTGAACGCGTGCATCATAATCAAGGCAAAAGTAAAAAGGCAAAGCTTGGGGGTAGATAAAAGTTTCGAGTTTCGAGTTTCGAGTTCCGAGTTAAACGTCGGTGGGTGCGTCAACCGCCCCAAGAGGGAACTCGAAACTCGAAACTCGAAACTCGAAACTTTCTTCAGCCGAAACTCGAAACTCGAAACTTATGGATCACCAAAGCGCGCGCGGTACTCGGATGAAATCAGGAAGGATTTGACCATCTCCGCGCGGCGGAAGTCGCCGTTAAACTCTTCAAGCTTATGGAGCCAGAAGTTGTACCCGTCGAGGTTGGTGTCGGGCGCGTCGTTTGGGTTCCGTTGCAGGTAGCCAAAGTATTGCATTAGCACAAAGGCAGGGTTCAGTTGGTGTTGCGAGAACGTTAGATTCTCGGCTACGCGACGCAAGACGCGAGCGCGCGCCTGAGGTTCGTTGCTTGTGGCCGCTCCATTAAATTCTGCGATGGCAGCGGCCACATCGTTTGGCGAGAGTGCACCGCCCGTTTTTGAGTTGAGCAGGTTCACAAACTCGGCCGGCGTCAGGCTGAGTGGGTATGCCTGACTGAACTCTGAACGCGCGACGAAGTCTTCAATGAACGCGGTCTTATTCGCTTCCAGCAACGCTTGCCAGCCGGGAGCGTTGACAACAACTCCTTCTCCAATCGTTCGCGTGTCCAGCAGAAACTCATCCAGGTGTTCCGGCGGTTGCGCAAATGAGGCCCGGTAGAGACGGTAGACCAGGAAACCTGTCTCCTGGAATTCGATGGAAAGGAAGAAAGCCGCCGAAACGTTGGTGCGTCGATCGGAAATGCAGGCGGCGTCGGTGCCGCAATTCAAGATCTGGTCTGTCCAGAAAGCGAGTCCCTCAGTGTCGGCTGCGCGGTTGAGGAAGTCGCGGTACTGCTGGCGAACAAAGAAGTGCGCGCCGTCAATCGGATTGGCCGAGGCCGGGCCGCTATCGTTGTCGGTTATGGTGAGCTTTGCCGTACTGTTTGTACCGAGGAAGCCACCCACCACGTCGCTTAACTCGAGGGTCAGGTTTTCGTCACCTTCGACGTACGCATCGTCGGTGATGAAGATAATGAAGGTTTTGCTTGTCTCGTTTGGCTCGAAGCTGAGCCGGCCGATCACCGGAATGACATCACTCCGCTGCTGGGCTGAACCATCAGTGGCTGAATAAATCACTTCGGCTGCGCCGGATGTGTCCCCACTGCGCGATACCGTCACGCTGATGGTTCTCGTGCCTTCTGAAACACTGTAGCTCGCCGCGCTAAACTCCAGCACTCTTTGCAACGTGGCTCCGAAGTCGGCGCTCTGATTACCGCTCAGGTTACTAAAGGTCATGCTCGAGGGAGAAAAGAGATAATTTGTTTTCGCCGGCGCTACGGTGTAACTGCCTCCTGCCGACAGGTCAAAGGAATAGATGCCGTTCGCATCCGTCGTCGCGGTACCAGATTGGGAGCCGCTCAACGTTACGATTACTCCGCTCAAGCTGGTTTGGCCTACAGTCACACGACCGGAAATGGAGTGGACATTCAGCGTCGAGTCGAAATCGGCGGTCTGGTTCGAGGTGAGATTGTTGAATGTCCGGCTTGGCTGGATGAAGGTATAGTTGGTTTTCGAGACCGTTAAGGTATAGTCACCGCCCCTCGGCAGTCCGGAGAAATTGTAGTTTCCGTCAGCATCCGTGGTGGTGGCCGCACTTGTAAAACCTGAGAGCGACACGAGCGCGCCGCTCAAGGCAATACCGCTCGAGTGAGTCACGCGACCGCTGATTGAGTGGGTGGTATGCGTTCCCACGTAGGCGTGATACTGGTTCTCAGCCAGGGCGTTGAAAGTTTTTGACGACGGGGTGAAGGAATAGCCGATGAGTGTCGGCGTGACCGTGTAGTTACCCTCTGAGGGGATGCCACTGAAAGAGAACTCGCCAACGCCGTTGGTGGTCGTCGTTCGACTCTCTGAGCCGGAGAGGGTGATGGTAGCGCCGGGCAAAGGATTGTTGTTTGCCCCTACTAAAATTCCGGCGATGGTATACGTAACAAAAGTGCCGGCGAAGTCCTGGCTCTGATCGGCATCGAGATCGTTGAGAGTGCTGGTCGCGGGAGAAAATGCATAACTTGGCTTCCGCGGCGTAACCGTGTAGTTGCCGCCCGCTGGGAGGTCCTTAAACAAGTATTCGCCGTTCGCACCGGTCGTCGCTGTCATACTCCTGGACCCCGACAGAGTGACGGTGATATCCGCCAGCGCGTTGTCAGCCCCGTCCGCCACCCGGCCTCCGATGGTGTGGTGGTTAAAAATCGCGGTGGAGTTGAATGTCTGGTCGGCGGCCGGGGTACTTATTTCATAACTTACCGGGTTAAGTGTGTAGTGCCTCCGGGAAGGAATGACGCTATAGACGCCGCTGGTCGGCAAGTTGGAAAACTGATACCGACCGCCGGTATCGGTTTCAGTGGTCACGTTTTGCGAGCCGCTAAGAGCCACTGTTACGCCCGCCATCCCTGTCCCGTTTTCGTCAACTATTTTCCCCGACACGGCAAACTTCTCGGCCGGCGCGGCTGCAAGGTAGTCGTCCAGGGCGGCTCGCTTAGCACTAACGCACTGCGAATTTTCCCCGCATTGGAGAATCTGGTCCGACCAATAGAAGTGTGCTGCCGGATCGGGGTCGCGGCCCAGCGTCGCGGTGAATTGCTGGCGCACGTATTGGACGGGATCCTCATCACGCGAGTTGGTAGTGATGACGCTGGTGGTCTGCGCCAAAGAATCCAGATGGTTATAGACCGAGTCAATCACTGTGAGATTGCCTGTCGCGGAGTCGGCGCGAATTCGGTCAGCGCTTGCTGCACACTCCACTTGATCAAGGATCGCGTTGACGACGCTGAGGAGGTGGATTGCGGAATCGGTATTGTGGCTCCAGCCGTAGTGGGAATCTTCGATAAGCACGTTTCTCAGGCCGTCGAGGTAATGCCCCGTCGTCCCCAGATTGGACACATTCATATACAGGCCGGTAACGTAAACCAGGTCAATGGGAGCGCTTGCAGGCTGGTATCTGTCGGGCAGGCTGGAGAGGTCGACAAACCCGCCCTCGTCGAGGAAGACATTGCTGATGGACGCCTCTCTGCGGGGCGAGTCGCTCGTCAGCACCGCAGCGTTGCCGATATTGACCCATGAAAAAGGCGCAGTATCCAACTTCCCGTACAATTCAGCTCGCCGGCCATAGTCTACAAAGATAGTCTCCGCGATCGAAATGCCCTTCCACTCGAGGTTCTGAACGACGGAGGAATAAAGTCCACTGGAACATGTGCTGCCTAGAAAGGCGGTCTGCTCCACCATGAGGCGACTGCGAACTGCTTGAACAATCGCCCCGCCCGCAACCAGGCTGCTCAATCCATAGAATTCGCAGTGTCTAATGGTCGCTTCCCAGACGTCGTAAACAGACAGCGTGATAAGGGCATCCGTGTTAACACCGGGCGTGCCAATGAAGGTGATGTCTTTGATCAGGAAGCTTTGCAGTCCGCTGATGCTGATTGAGATCCCCTGCTCTCCTGTGCGTGGAGCAAACTCAGACAACAGATCGAGTCCACGAGTCAATTCGTCCGCACTTGAATTTGCGGGAGGAACGGGCGTTAAAGACTCAACGCCGAAGATCGAGATATCAGAAGCCAATCCAGAAAAATTTTTCTGGACAGGCGTGATTATGGCGTAGCGACCAGCGGGCACAAACAGCGTCCCGCCACCCGCTTCCGCCATCGCATCCAGAGCGTTTTGCAAGGCCGGGCCGTCATCCGTCACACCATCGCCAACCGCGCCGAAGTCCGTTAAATTGAAAACATCTTCGACACTTATTGCGCCTGAATTGTTAACGACGTGACCGCCAGATGACACACCTCTCGCGATAGTCTTGCCGGACGTTACTGTGCGTCCGGACCATATCAATAACAATAAACAGAGGATTGCTTTAGTTTTCATTTAGCCCTGAAGGACCAATTGAGATCCGCGTATTTCGAATACTCAGAACGGGCGGCCGGGGCAACTAGGCTTAGACTGACAGATGAGGCGACGAGAAAACCGGTTAGGACGCATCTACAACTCAGCTTGGATGGGGGCACCAAGTATCAAGCGCCTCCGATGGGCATCGAAAATCTTACACTTGATTCTTTCTCATTCCAATACCCTATCTTGACACACGCAGGGTTAGACGCTCAAAACCCATAAATAGTTGGGTTATTCAGGAGATAACAGGACCATAATGTCAAACAAGGTCAGGGAAAACCTGAGCATGGCGATTGCTTGAATCAATTGGCTCTGTGATAGTTTTACTCCTGTCGAGCGCAAAGTAGAGGACTTAACCTTGGAAAGAAAACCCCGGCCCACGTCAGCAACAAGCGGTGAGACCACAACTGACCGGGCAACTACGGGGTCTCTCAAAACAAATCAGGCCAGAAATAGAAAGCTAGCGCGGTTTGGAATTCTCTTTGCACTTTTGGGCCTCTTACTCTTCGGTTACTTCGTAAGAAGAGCCGGCGTCCCCGAGATTATCGACGGAATAAAGCGACTCGGTCTGGGATTCCTTCTCATTCTTGGAATTTCTTCCATCCGACAAATAGCCCGTTCCCTCGCGTGGATACGTTGCTTTGAGTCGCCCTACAGTCTGCGCTTTCGTGACGCTTTTGCCGCGAGAGTGATGGGCGATGCGCTGGGCAATATCGTGCCGCTGGCGAGCGTAGCTGTGTCTGAACCCTCAAAAGCTGCGTTTGTTACTAACCGCGTTCCGCTGCTGGCGAGCCTTTCGGCGCTCGCGCTGGAAAATATTTTCTACAGTCTATCGGTAGCGATTTTCATATTTTCCGGAACGGTTGCGCTGCTGCTCGCTTTTCCGCTTAAACCGGCTCTCCGTTACGCGAGCTTCGGAACACTGGCCGTCACAATCCTGATTGTGCCGCTGGGTTATCTCGTTATTCGACGGCAGTGGAAGTTTCTTAGTCGTTCAATGTCGATCCTGCACCGCCGCGGTCTCGGGCGAACCTGGATGGAAAAGACCATACCCCGGGCGCGAACACTCGAAGATCGCATCTACGGGTTCTACGAGAGGAACAGCAACCGGCTACCGATAATCCTGCTTTTAGAGATGTGTTTTCATCTTGCCGGTGCCTTGGAGATTTATGCGACGCTCTGGTTTATTAGTGATGTCGTCGCGCCCACGCTGCTTACCGCTTTCATTTTGGAATCGGTAAATCGGGTCATCAACATCGTCTTTAAGTTCATCCCTTTTCGTCTTGGCGTAGATGAAGCTGGAACCGGCATGCTTGCAAAAGCGCTCGGCTTTACTCAGGCAATAGGGGCCGCCCTGGCCATCGTGCGTAAAGCGCGCGACCTTTTTTGGACGGCAATTGGTGTGGCTCTTATAGTCCGGCGGGGGTTGTCACTAAAAAACTTGGACCAGGGGGCTCAGGCCCACTTATCAGAACCGGGATCGGTGGCGACTGGCCAGGGACTCAACCTTAACTAGTCTGACTTGCATTCGCGGATCGCAATCACTGGTTATTCGTAAGCGAGCGCACTGACCGCGTCGAGGTTTGAAGCCCGCACAGCTGGATAAAGAGCGCCGAAGGCCCCGCCAAGAATTCCGATTGCCGCCGCCGTCAGGGCCCAACTCCAGCTAAACTCAAAATAGAGTCCATAGAATTGATGAATGCCATAGCCGATCGCAAACGAGAGCACAAAACCGACGACCAAACCAACGGCACTAATCAACAGCGCCTCGGATTCAATGATGAATACGATATAGCGTCGCGATGCGCCCAGGGCTTTCAAAATCCCGATCTCACGGGTGCGCTCAGTAATGGTTGTGTACATGGCTAACATCACGACCAGCGCGCTCACTACCGCCGCCAGCCCTACCAGTATTCTAAGAAAGACCCCAAGGTAAGGAATGGTCTTCTCGAGGCTGGTGAACAAATCGCGAGTGAATTGGATTTTGTTTCCCGGCAAGGCTGCGTTGATTCGTTCCGCTACCTGGACCTCTTCGTTTGGGTTACGAACTTTGATCAGGATATAGGTGGCTTTTCCGGGCGACTCCAGAGCTTCCTGCATTGCCGCGAGCGTCATCTTGATGCGCGCGCCTGACTCGGGCGCGTAGATTCCGACAATCCGATAAGGCTTATCGCCGAAGAGTTTCAGGGTATCGCCGATCTTCAGCTTATTATTGCGCGCCTTAACTTCATCAATCACAATTTCGTCCGCCGCTTGCGGTGGCCTGCCGGCGTCCATATGAATCTCGTTAACGCGCGCGAAAGGTTCCCACTCCACGCCTTCAATCTGTTCAAAACCAAACCCGCTGCCACCCTGAAATACATATCTAATGACAGGTAAGGCCTCGGCAACGCCTTCGACTTGTTTCAGACTTTCAACGTACCTGATGCTAAGGTTGGCAGTGTCCCCCGTTATGCGCATCGATCCTGGTCGTGTGAAGATAATTTCCGCGCGCACATTTGACGCCCGGCGCTGCAGGTCATTTGCCATACCTCGGGCCAGCCCGGTGAAAAGCATCACCAGGCAAACTCCCAGGGCGACACCGGCCACGCTGACGAGCGTGCGAATGGGTCGCTGGCGAATGTTGGAAACTACGAGATTGTCCATACGGGTGCCTAACGATAAGACATTTTGCTGAAAGCTACCACTGGACGGGAAGGTTGGTCGATGTTCTCTGTGTCTTTGTGATGAGTAGTTTTTTGGCAGGAGCATTCACCACGGAGACACAGAGAACACAGAGGTTGCACAGAGAAGACAGTCAAACCAGGACCACTAACGAAAAAGTCTTGCCGGCGAAAGAATCCAATACGGTTTTGAGTTACGATTAGTGAGTTTTGAATAAGGGGAGCCTTTAACCTGGTGGCCACGACCGAACCTAACCCTGCCAATGAAGCCGGCAAAGCGACTGCTGGCGGTTCCTTCAATAAGAAATCCCGCCCCAGGCAAAAACAGGATAGCAGCCTGAGATGGGGAGTCGTGGCCGTGCTCGCAGTGCTGGTCATTGTCGGCCTCGGGTTCCGCGCCAGTCACCTGGGGGCTATCGGTTTCGCGGAAGATGAAGTTAATAAAGTCGAAGCCGTGCGGGCGTACGAGCGGGGCGATATCACTGCCAATGCCGAACACCCGATGCTAATGAAAGCGCTGATGTTCGCCTCACTGAAAGTTGGGCAGGCGCTGCAAAGTGTTGGCCGGCCGATTAGTAATGAAGCGTTGCTGCGACTGCCCAACGCCATCTTCGGCGCCTTAACAGTGATCCCTTTGTATCTCTTGACCGCCGCGTTCTTCGATCGCTGGACCGGACTGATAGCGGCTGCGTTCTGGGCTGGCGGAATAAACGCCATTACGTTTAATCGCATAGGCAAGGAAGACACGCTGCTCGTCTTCTTCATGCTCTTTGCCTTCTACTTTTATTTGCGGGCCAAGCAGACAGACACGAGGAATGTTGAGCTTACAAAACGAAACTATCTGCTCAGCGGAGTTTCCTTCGGGCTCATGCTCGCTTCCAAATACTTTCCGCACTACTTTGGCTTGAATGCGCTTTATCATCAAAACTTCCCGGTGCGGAAACGAGAGCCGGGCGAGCCTCCCGGAAAAGCTCCGCGTCCTTTCTATGTCGCAATTCTCATTGCCTTCATCATTGCCAACCCTCCGGTATTGCTGCCGCAGGTTTGGGAATACTTGAATGTATACATGAGCGAGAAGCTTTTGGTTCATTCGGGTTATCTTTTTGCGGATCATCTCTACAAGAATACCGTGTCGAGTTCGCCGTTCTGGGGCACGCCCATATACTTCTATCTGTTATTCATGGCGATCAAGATTCCGCTGCTCGTGCTCGCTTCCTGCATCCTCGGGTTTGTTGTATCGATCAAGCGGTGGCGATATCCAGCATATGCATTCGTGCTTTTGATGTTTCTGCTATGGATAATTCCTTATTCGTTGATAGGCGCTAAATGGTTGCGTTACACCCTGTCGCTGATGCCCTTCGTGTATATGCTGGCGGCGATTGGGGTAGTTGAGCTGATTCGATTTGTTAATGATCGCTTGCAGGCTGCAAGACAAATCCGCGCCATCGTCGCAGCCTTGATCGTCGCGATCTTTGTCGGCGTGCCGGCCTGGATCGCCTGTTCGGCCGGCCCGCATTACGCGCTCTACACAAACGCGTTGGGCCGGGGAAGAGTCGGGTACTTTTTTCCGCACGATGAGTTTTATGACGATGGCCTGCGCGAAGCAATCAAGTTTGTCTGTGATACAGCGCCACCTGGCGTCGTTATTGCCCACGAGACACCTGGGGTTACGCGTTACTATCTGGAGACGTTTCGGCGCACCGACCTCAATTCAAAAGCGCTATCAGCCTCCGATTTCACGGTGACGAACATTTCCGGACCGGCATACTTGATTGTTCAGCGGGGTCGTACATACTTCGAGAATCGCGATAAGCTAGCGTTCATTCGGACTACCTTCAAGAAGGTTCATGAGATTTCGATTAATGGCATAACGGCCGCCGAAGTGTTTGTGAATCAACCGAAGTAGCCATCGCCTTAAGCTGGCAGCCGCTGCTGATGTTCAACGTCCAATGTACAAAGCCAGCCTGGTGAAAACAGTCGTTGGACCCGTGGACAGCAGCTTGGGAATGGTACAGTGAATTATGAGACTGAATAGGAAAATTTTCTTTGCGACGTTGTTAATTCTGCTGACGCTCATTCTGGTGAGCCTGCCACTCGCCGGTAACAGTTCGTCAAAACGCGTTCACATAGTAGTTCTCGGTACAACCGATCTACACGGCAACCTCTTTCCGGTCGACTATTACACCAACAAGGCCGATAACCGGGGGTTGACTAAAGTTGCCACGCTAGTTAAGCAATTTCGCAAGGAGAACCAAAACGTACTGCTCATCGATTCGGGCGATACAATTCAGGGAACTCCGCTCGAGTACTACCACAACAAGAAAAACAATCAGCCGCCGGATCCAATGATGCTGGCGATGAATGCGTTGCACTACGACGCCATGACTGTTGGCAATCATGAATACAACTTTGGCTTACAGGTGCTGGAGAAAGCTCGTAGTGAAGCGGAGTTTCCCTGGCTATCTGCCAACACCTACAACAAAGGAACGAATCAGACCCACTACAAGCCGTACATCATCAAAGAAGTCGCGGGCGTGCGCCTTGGAGTTTTGGGATTAACCACGCCGGGGATTCCAAACTGGGAAAACGTACCAAACTATGCCGGGCTCGAGTTTCGCGAACCCGTGAGCGAGGCGAAGAAGTGGGTGCCGGTGTTGCGGCGAAAAGAGCGCGCGGACGTAGTGATCATCGCCATGCACATGGGTCTCGAGCAGGATTTGCGAACCGGTGAGATCAATCCCGGGCAAGTGCCGAATGAAAACCGGGCCATTGCGATTGCACAACAGGTACCAGGTGTCGATCTCATTTTCATGGGCCATACGCATCGCGATGTGCCATCGGTCATCGTCAACGGCGTCCAGTTAATTCAGGCAAACTATTGGGGACGACACCTGGCTCGCGTGGATCTGTATTTAGAAAACGCGGGACCGCGCTGGCGAGTGTTTGCGCGCGCCGCCCGCACAATTGCCACGGACGATCGTGTCGCTCCCGATCAGGAACTATTGAAAATCGGCGAACCCTATGATCGCGAGACGCAGGCGTGGTTATCGCGCGCGATAGGGGAATCGGCAGCGGAGTTGACTGCTGCCGAGGCGCGCTTCGGCGATACCGCGATTCTGGATTTGATTCAGCGAGTGCAACTGGAAGCAGGCAAGGCTCAGGTATCGATGGCGGCAGTGTTTAACCCAGACGCGCGCATAGCGAAAGGACCGGTAACGGTTCGCGATATTGCCGGGCTTTATGTTTACGAGAACACTCTCGTTGTTTTGGAAGTCACCGGACAACAGTTGAAAGACGCGCTCGAGCATTCGGCGAAGTACTTTCGCCCTTACGAGCCCGGAAAGTCAGCGGCGGAACTGGTTGACGAAAAGATTCCCGCCTACAACTTTGATATTGCCGAAGGCGTGACTTACGTGCTCAATATTGCCAAACCCATTGGCCAGCGAATCGAGAATCTGCAATTCCAGGGGCAGCCATTGTCGCCAACTCAAAAGCTTCGACTTGCGACTAACAACTACCGCGTGAACGGGGGCGGCGGATACACGATGTACAAGGGGGCGCCAGTTGTCTATCGATCGAGTGCAGAGATTCGTGAGTTGATCATCGATTGGGTGGAGCGTCACAAAAGCATTCCGACGGAGCCGACGAACAACTGGAAGATCGTATATTGAGGCTTCGACAAACTCCTGTTTGTCGCGATGTTGTTAATCCGAGGTCTTCGGTCTTTGGTCTTTGGCTTTGAGTTCTTTTTCGTTATGGTTTGGCGAAGATGGCTCACTCCTGGTCAATCACAAACAAAGACCTAAGACCTAAGACCTAAGACCCAAGACGCAAGACCTAAGGCCAAGACCCAAATCCATTCGAGACAGCGCGCCTCAAAAAATAACATCTTCCTCGCCAACCAAATGATCAGATTCTGTGTCTATTGAGCCAGTAGAACGCGCTTTTGTTCCCTCGAGGTAACTCCTGATTGAGCAGTGAAGATGAATTAATCAGGCGGGCCCAGGCCGGCGAGACTGACGCTTTCTGTTCGCTCGCTCAAGCGTATGAACGACGAATCTATTCGCTGGCGTTCCACTATTGCCGTGGGCGCCAGGACTCCGAGGATTTGTCGCAGGAGGTCTGGCTCAAAGCCTACGCCGCTTTGGCAACATTCAGGTGGGAATCGAGCTTTTACACCTGGCTGCGGAAGATCACAATCAACTGCTTTCTTAATCATCACCGTGGAGGCGCCAGGGCTTTTCCCTGGCCTATTCAACTCGCCGGCAGCGCTACGATCGATGACCGCGCAATTGAAAACCATGCACGATCCGCGGCTGCCGGGTTGGAAACTACGCTGGAGAACCGGTTGGTTGTTGAAAAGGTCATGCAGGCATTGTCGGAAACAACGCCACGACAGAGATTGATCTTCCTGTTGAAACATCAGGAAGGCATGACCTACGAAGAGATATCCAAAGAGCTTGGTTGTTCGCCCGGAACGGTGAAGAAATCCGTTTCGCGCACCCTTGCGAAACTGCGCGAGCAATTGGGAGTTAACGAAGAGCCGGAGAATTACATTTCGTGTGCCGCAACCGGGATATTGAGGTAGGAGTTTCCAAATGCACAAGTGCAGACTGACAAAAAATCATTTGCTCGATCTCACCCTTGACGAAGTGGCGCCGGCCGAAGCAAAGCAAATCCTGCAAGAGTTGCACGACTGCCCCGCCTGCCAGGAGGAATATGCAGCGCTGAGAAATACCTTGCACGTGTCGGCGCAAGCCTTACGATCTGCACTGCCAAACGAAGATTTCTGGCCGGACCACCACACCAGGATGCAGGTCAGTCTAATGAGCAACTTGTCGCCCGTTCAGCCGATGCGTTCGTCCCTGAGTGTTCGGGTGTGGATCGGACTGCGGAAGATGGCCACGACTTCGGTGCGCGTGCCGGTCCCGGCAGCCCTGGCGACCATGGTGCTAATTGGAATTTTCTTCTTCGCGCTACGCTCGCGGGGGCAAGCGAACCTCAGTCCATCAACCCCATTGGCGGCCGTAGAAACCAGGACAGTTCAAGTGCCTGTGATTCACGAGAAAGTGGTGACACAAGTGGTCTACGTCGAGAAGAAAGGTCGTAGATCCCGAGGAAAAGCGGACCAACAAGATCGTGCCGGTTTGAACGCGGCGAATACCATCGCGCGGGCAGGGTCGGACACGTCCGGCAAACCGGCAATGAGTTTGGTGGGTTTTAAGCCGACCGATCATCTCAGGCTGACGATCATCAAGGGGAGTTACCAGGATGAGAAGTAGAAATCAGGAGGCAGACAGCAGAAGGCAGGTTTCAGTTCCCGCTTTCCGCGGCTTCCTCCTCGTGCCATCTGCTCCTAAGATCGTCGCGCTGGTGTTTGGCCTTCTGCTTCTGCCCGCGCCTGGGACAGCGCAGGAAGACACCGAACGTCGCGCGGTGGTGTCTCTGGCTGCGGGCGGCTTCGTGGCATTCAAAAGCGAAACTGCCTGGGCCGGCGCAACCAATACGTCAGCAGCCGTCCAGGAACTGCCAGGAGAATTTAAATCATGGGCTTTTATTGACGAGGACGACGTAATTCATCGCGTGCTGGTGGATGAGGCGGGAAAGTATATTTTCGGATACGACCTCTTGATTCAGGCTATTGCTGCTTCCAAGACTTTCAATATTGCCGTCAAGCCTCTGGATTTCCAGATCGAAAACAAGCTGCTGAGAATCAGCGCTGACGGTCAGCCCACCCGCATCGCTACTCTGCTGCAATCGTCTGAGCCGCAGATTCTCGACGAAGGCGATTCATTCAGGCTCGATTTACTGGTCAACCAAAAGACTGGAGTTAAGATCGTCGACTTTGTCAGAGTATCGTTTGAACGTTCGAATCTCGATGACGACAATCCCAGAACAGTACCGCGAGACTTCACTGTGGATGCGGTGGCATTGACGGTAAAGGACTACAGGTTGTTGATCGACGGCAATCTCTTTGCGGCCGGCAAGCCGGGAACAAACTTCGCCGGCGCCCTGATCTGGTATTACGTCGAGGGCCACGGCCGCTTCATTTTTTCCCTCGTCCCACGAGCAGGCTATGAGTTTCAGAAAGTTGGGATCATCGAGGAGAACAGAATCGAGTTTACGGTAAAGGGCAGCCACTATGAATGGCTCTCGGATTCACCAATCTTGCCCGGCGGCGGGACCTGGAACGTCTGGGTGCTTCACGATCCGAAGTATGTGCCTTTTGGATCGCAGGAGATCGTCAAAAGAGAAAAGAACAGGTTAGACAAGTTAGACGACTCTATCAAAGCCGCTCTGAAAAAGGGACCCAAAAAGGGTGATCCGGCGCCTGCCACTTTTCACAACAAGACAGCAGAAGTTGAGCGGGTCGAGGCCCCCAAACGCTTTAAGGTGATGGTGGGCGCAGCGGATCACATCGAGAATCTTTGGCCCAGGAATCGGTAATGAGACTCGTCGATCGATTGCAACTTAAGTAGTTTCCCCAACAGTAAATTCGAGTGCGTTTCTCCGGAACCTAAAGGTTTGAGGTGGCGGGGCGGGGCAAGGTCTGTCCAAAACGCGACCCCCAAAAAGTGACGAAAGTATTCGGCGAAACGGCGCATTCTGCCTGAGCCCTGGACCCGGAAAAGGGTCCGCTGTTCCGGATGATCCAAACTTCTAAGGAGATGGAAATGAAAATGCGAAGACTTCTGGCGACCCTCATCATGCTGCTCTGTTTCTCATTCGCCTTGCTGGAAGCGGAAGCACAATCGGAAGAGTTGCCAAAGTTTGAATTAGGGGCCCAGTTCACTTCAATTACAAAACCCGACTTCAATAGTGGCGCGACTGAGCCGGGGTTTGGCGGACGGTTTACGTTCAACCTCAACCGCAGCGTTGCCCTCGAAGCAGTAGGGAATTTCTTTCCGCATAAATGTCGTTTTTGTGGAAAGGGAGCTTTCGGTGGCGACAACAGCGGCACCATCACGCAGGGACTCTTTGGCGTTAAGGCCGGCAAGCGCTTTGAGAAATGGGGCATATTCGGAAAGGCCCGGCCGGGGGTTGTAAGTTTCAGCGAGGGCGACAGTAAATATGTGGCCACCGGGACTGGTGGTTCTTTCCCTTTTGAGTTTCGACGAAATCGTCTTACAAACTTTGCCCTAGATCTTGGTGGCGTGTTCGAGTTTTATCCATCCAGGCGAATTGTGACGCGCATTGAAGCCGGCGACACCCTGATTCACTACGGCGAGCGCCAGAGTAGTTTTCTGTTCTTTGACCCCACCACCGGTGTGCCGGTATTGCGTCTGTTCACAACGCGCTCGGAGACTCGGCATAACTTTCAATTCGTAGCTGGAGTTGGATGGCGGTTCTAGGAGTTTGAGTCCTGACTATAAACTGCTTGGGGTTTTTCTGCGTCCAGGCAAAAACCAGAACGGCAACCCGGGGGCGTTGGGTTGCCGTTCTGGTTTCTAACAACCGGCCGGGTGAGCGGGGAGCTTCGCCAGCCGTTGCGCGGGGAGGTTTTCGCTTAGCGAAGCGCCGCCACTACTTCTACGGTTTCGTAAGTGTTATTTGACGTTTCGCTCTTCGCTGCGATGCTCGCAAATTCGCGTTGAATCGCGCTCTCTTCCTGCGACCTCAACAGTTCACGGCCCGTCTTGTCGATGCCATTCCAAACTTCAGCAAGGAAATAGCGCTCGCCGTAACGATGAAACACCAGACGTGCTTGCGTCTTATTTTTCGACCGTTCGGTTTCGTTACTCAGCCGAAGGGCAACCATCTTTCGATCAGCACTTTGGATCATCAACGCACTGCCCGCGGAAGTCACTGTTTTAACAGAGTACTCGCCAGCCGGCATCGTTTTGTAACCAACACTGAATTCAAAAGGAATGTCTGCTACGACCTGGCTATCAGGCTGTGTCTTGGCTGAAGCAACTGCGGTTGCTAGTGCAAGCATTACCATGAGCATCAACATCGCGGATCCCTTAACAAGTTCCTTTTTCATTTTTCCTCCTCTTGCCTTGCGGCGTCGGTCGAAAGCTCTCGACCGCAAACTTTGTAGTAAGCCAGTGATCCTCGGGGAATCCTTCTTACCAGTAGCAGCTCAACCGTTTTCAAATCTCCAATCGTCGGGAGCCGTCTCGCTTCATTGCTATTCTCGTGCCGGGAGTTTTCAGGTCCTCATCTCCGCACCTTTGTCTCGTTCGTAAGGCTGTAAGCACGGGCCGAACAGCTTATTCCTGCGTTGAAAGATTGCTGGTAAGGGACGAGGTGAAAAGTCTGAAGACCTATCCTTTTAGATAGCGGCAGTATCTGTTTAGATAGATTTGTAACGCAAACTGTTAGTTTGCCATGGTTGCGAATGGCAGATCGTGTCTCTGTGCAACCTCTGTGATCTCTGTGTCTCCGTGGTGGTTGTCGGATGGTTTATTCACCACCGAGACACAGAGAGCACAGAGGTTGCACAGAGATCGCAAATCAGAGCACTGCCAACTGTCAGTCAGTGGCAACTAACCGGCCGCAAACTAACAGTTTGTGCCGCCGCCTATTGCCGCGAAACGTAGGTACGCGTAAACTTGGGCGCTCAAAGCCTTCAGCTCACGCGACTCGAATGAACCCGCGACTCACTGCCATCTCCGGAAGACTTAAGGGCAACGTCTTCACGATTGAAGATTTGCCTGTCGTCATTGGACGAGATAGAACCGCGACGCTTTGTATTGCCGACGCTTCAGTTTCCCGCCGCCATTCCCAGATTGAAAAAGACGACGACCAGTTTGTGATACTCGATCTCGAGAGTCTCAATGGCACCTTTATTAATGACGTGCCCGTGAAACGGCGCGAACTGCAACATGGCGATCGAGTTCGCATCGGTGATTCGCAGTTCCTTTTTCTAATGCACGATGGCGACGTTACCTCGAAATCAAGCGAGGTTCGCTTCGACGAGGGACAGATTGTCAGCGGATCAACGTTACAGGTCAGGTTCGACGACGCCCTCTATTTGATGGCCCGCGACTTGAGCGCGCTGATGAAGGTCAGCACCACGATCAATGCCGTTCGCGGCGTGGAAGAGCTGCAGAAGACCCTGCTCGAATTGCTATTCGAAGTGGTGCCCGCTGAGCGTGGCGTAATCCTGCTCACCGATCCCGGCTCCCCGGGAGACGCATGCGAGTTTGCGTCTCTTTTTGGATTAGACCGGAGGCACGGTCAGGATGAATCGATCAAAGTGAGCCGCACAATTACAAAGTGGGTTTTAGAACACGGCGAATCACTGCTCATCAATAACCAGGCGGAAGCGAAGGGCTTTGAGTCGTCGAATAGCCTAATCGCGGACCGGCCCGGATCGATTCTGTGCGTGCCGCTCGTCATGCTGGAGCGCACCCTGGGAGTTATTTATCTCGACACCAAAGAACTCGACACTGTTTTCGACAAGGACCATCTGCAACTCGTGTCGGCCATCTCCGCCATCACCGCCGTAGCGATTGAAAACGCGCGCCACATCGAATGGCTGGTCAGCGAAAATCAGAGGCTGATTGCCGACTTCAATATCGAGCACAACATGGTCGGCGAAAGCCCGCGCATACGCGAGGTGCTGCAATTCATTTCCAAAGTTGCGCCGACTGATTCGACCGTATTGCTTTCCGGCGAAAGCGGCACGGGCAAGGAGTTGGTGGCGCGGGCAATTCACCAGAACAGCAAGCGAGCAGACAAGCCTTTCATGGCGGTCAACTGCGCGGCACTCGCCGAGTCGTTGCTCGAAAGCGAACTCTTCGGCCACGAGAAAGGGTCGTTTACCGGCGCCCTGGGCCTGAAGAAAGGCCGTCTCGAGATTGCCGATGGCGGTACTGTGTTTCTGGATGAAATTGGTGAGCTTTCGCTCGCCCTGCAAGTGAAACTTCTGCGCGTCCTGCAGGAACGTGAGTTTGAACGCGTCGGCGGTACGCGCACGATCAAGGTGGACATCCGGCTGATTACCGCTACCAACAAAAATCTTGAGGATGCGATAAGTGCCGGCACGTTTCGCCAGGATCTTTATTACCGGCTGAATGTGGTAGGCCTGGAAATGCCGCCTCTGAGAGATCGTCAGGAGGACATTCCGCTGCTGGCGAATTATTTCGCCGCGAAATATGGCGACAAATGCAATCGACGGATAACCGGAATCGCCGCCGAAGCGCAGGCGCGTTTACGTAGTTACGACTGGCCCGGCAATGTACGCGAACTGGAAAATGCGATCGAGCGCGCTGTCGTATTAGGCACCACCGATCGTATTCTGCTCGAGGACTTGCCGGAATCAGTTTTGGAATCCGAGCCGGCGGCAACTGCACCCGGGACGAAATATCATGATGCCGTGGCCCAAACAAAGAAGCAGATCATTCTGGACGCGATGCAGCAGGCGAAGGGCAGTTATACGGAAGCCGCAAAACTTCTTGGCGTGCATCCAAACTATTTGCACCGCCTGATTCGAAATCTGAATCTGAAAGACCAATTGAAGAAGTAGAAAGAATCAATCAGGACTGGTCCGGAGAGTTTGGCTAATAGAGTCATCGCCAAGCCGGCGGAAATCTTTGTACCAAACACCCGCGTTGCCGAACGGCTCAGGAGCTGCGAGATAGATAAGCTCATCCGCGAGTGTCTCGACTACCCGGCGGCCATCCAGGGAGGTGACCGGAACCGCCGCCGTGATGCGTGCAGGATTAAGAGTACGCACGGCGCCGATTGCCGCTTGCATGGTCAGACCCGTGCGAATTCCGCAGTCGACAATGAGGATTGGCTTTCCTGCTAGCTCGGTAGGAGGACGTTCGCCGCGGCAAACTTGGGCGCGTCGCGCGAGACCGTTGAGGGCATCCTCCATGAAATAGTCGAATGGCGTTTCGGGCTTCGCCGGGCGCGGTCCTATTTCGTCGTCCACTATTAGAGTCCCGGCCGCGTTCACTGCCACTGCCTGCGATCCGGGCCCACGCGGCGCCAGCAGACGGCGAATAATAATCAGGTCAAGCGACGCTTCCAGACGCTTCGCGACTTCTACGGCAACCGGTACTCCCGCCGATACAATTCCCAGCACAACCACGTCGTGACTAATGCCGGCGCGCGGAAACGTCGCCGCCAGTTCGCTGCCGGCGCTGCTCAGGTTTGGAAATGGCGCGATGTTCCCGGTCACGTGATTGCTGCTAGTGTTGGGTTAGTGGCGGCTTGCTAACGACCGGATGTCCCCAAGACGGATGGCTCCCTTTGCCTTAACACCAGAATTCTTGCATCGAGTATAGCGTTAGACGACGTTTGAGTGTATAAGACTCCTACCACGTTCACCCCGGAGAGGGCGGTGCCGATCATTAAGGCGGTGGCGCCCTTTCCGCTTTGGTACATCTGATTAATCATCAAACATTTGAGTAATGCAAAAACACGATGGTGATGAAGAAGCTTTCCGTGCCCTTAGGTTGCGTCCAGCGACATCACAGGACGAACCGTTTCTGATGAACCTCTTCGCTACCACGCGCGCGGATGAACTGGCCCTCTTGAACTGCGACGAGCATCAAAAAAAGGCTTTTATCGCGATGCAGTTTAATGCGCAGAGCCGGCAGTATCTCATGACCTATCCGCACGCGCAGAACAGCATCATTCTGTGGAATGATGCTCCTATTGGCAAGCTGCTTCTTGACAGAGGCGAGTGCGAATTCACGTTGGTCGACGTCGCCTTGCTTCCCACTCACCGCGGCGCCGGAATTGGAACTGGTCTGATTCAAGATCTTCTGAAGGAAGCCGCCGCCGAGGGGAAACCGATCCGACTTCATGTTTTGACTTCAAGCGCCGCAAAACGACTGTACGAACGTCTGGGATTTTCCCGAATCGGTGGCGATGCAGCATATTTGGAAATGAGGTGGGTTCCGCCCGTTTCTCGATCCTCCTGAATGGCAACGACCCTCGCGGCTGGTCACGGGATCTCCAGTTTAAGTCTCTTAACTCCGGCAAGAGCGAGCTCATGAATCCTTACAAGATCAATCCTTATCTAAGTTTCATCGAGAACCGCTTGTTTCACAGTGTAGTCCAACATGGTGTCAGTCATCGGTTGACGGGAGAGGTGCTTGAACTAGGTGAAAGAGTCCGCTCTTTGCTGCTCGCTATCCAAACGGGAAATCGGATTTCACTGAGTGAGGAAAATTTGAATAGTTTCGGCGAAGACGCAGGCCAGCTAAAGCAACTTATTGAGAAAGAGTTTCTGATCCCGGATGGTTACGATCCTTTAACCCCTTTCATGAATCAGTATGTGGTACGTCCCATCCAGAACCCTGCCCTGGCGTATCATTCCCAGGACGGCGATGTCTTGTTGGTTCGAACGTCCATGGCCCATCACGTGTTCTCGCCCAGAGCGGGCGAATTACCCGAGGTTATCGAAGAGAGAATGTCCCCAGTCGCTGCAGCGATATTCGAGATGGCCGACGGTACCAGGACACTGCAGGAAATATTCATAACGCTGGGAAGAAACAAAGACGCGAGAATTCTTGACGACCTCGAGTTCAGGGAGGCCCTCGAGTTCCTGACTAGTCAGGAACGGCAACTGATCAAATTTACTTCGCAACGTGAGGATTTGGACCATCCTTACAAGCCGGTCAATATCGTACCGCGAGATCTCTATCATTCCTCCAGATGGAATGTGCAACCTCTGAATCGCTCTTCCGAATCCATAATCGATTTTCATGTGAGCGGCATTGAAGATGCCCAGTGGGAATTTGATCTAATTGAAACCACCGTAAACCATTCTTTCCGTTTCCCGAGCGAGCCACTCGGCGGGCTTGATTACGGATCCCGGTTTTGCATTTCGACATTGCGCCCTGAAGTCGTTCCTTCATTGCCTCGTTCAGATCGACTCAATGTGCTTGAAGTAGGCGGCGGCACGGGGACCTTTGCACGCTCGTTTATTGAACAAGCCGCGACTTCGAGTGCTGCTGCGCTTGAAGGGATGGAATTGAACTATCACATATTGGATTTGTCTCCGACCCTGATTCAAAATCAAAAGAAGCTTTTATCCCAGATACTCCCTGCTGACAGACATTTCCAGCAGGACGCCACGCAATTCGATATTCCCGACCGCAAGTTTGACTTGATTATTGCCAATGAAGTCGTAGCGGATTTTCCCATGGCTTTGGTCCAACGCTGTTCCCGTAGCGAGCCAGGCGATAAAGACGAGCGATCGGTCGCTAGTAACAATCAGAGATGGCAGGGAGCAGGCACTCATTACCTTGAGAAATATGATCTTGCGACGGAAGCCGCACCAGATAGTTTTCTGGTGAGCGCCGGGGCTTTTCAGTTTATCGAGCGCTGTTGGGAACATCTTTTCCCAGGCGGGACGCTGGTAATATCCGAATATGGGGCGGCGCAGAGATATCCGGTTCAGGCTTTCCACTTAAACCACGAGGAGTTTTCGATTCACTTCGGGCATCTGGCGGCGTGCGGCGCTAAAGTCGGATTCGATTGCAGATTGCTGACACTGAAAGAATACTTAGGGCTGGACGACCAGGTTTTGGTGTTCAATGGGAAAGAGGAACACATATTATGTTTGAATCATGTTCTTCAGAAGTACGGGATGTCCCTTCCCTATGCGGTGATTTCAAGGGCAGAGTTCGAAAGACGATTTCAAAGAATAGCAGAGCAGACAAAATTGAGCGGATTTTCATTCTCGCCGCTTAGCAAGGGTTACCATTTTGGTCCCAGGATAGACGACTTTATGGTATTGATAATGAACAAGCCAGCTTGATAAGCAAGACCAAACAACTGCCGCATTCACGAAAGCGTTTGCGCAGTACATCGGAGGGGACGGATAAATGGAGGCTTCATTAACCTACCAAGCATTTGCTCAGCACATCCATACGAAATTTCAAGTTCCGGTTGACGACAGCCAGCGCGTTGAGCTGGAGCTTGCCGAAATTTCGGAGCTCAAAGAGTCCCCCGGACACGAAGAGTTTGCTCTTGTATTCCGTGGCCCGTGTGACGCGTTTCTGGGACAGGGCACGCGTTCGTTCGAGCACGATCAGATGGGGCAGTTCGGACTATTCATAGTTCCAATTCGCCAGGATGAACAAGGATACTACTACGAAGCGGTATTCAATCGGTTTCGTCAGTAGAGGACCCAGTCTGCAATACTCGATTTTGCGTGCCGCGACCCAGGATCAATTCAAGTGAACAGCCACTCTATCGATCAAACCCCGGCAACTTCATCAATAACATTCCGTCCAGTTGGACCAGACGACGACGCTTTTCTTTTGGAACTCTACGCGAGCACGCGGGCTGACGAGATGCGTATGGTGCCCTGGACCGCCGAGCAGCAACACGCCTTTGTCAAAACGCAATTTACAGCGCAGCAAGAGCATTACCAGATGAAGTACCCGATGGCAAACCATGAAATTATCCTATCCAGTGAGCGACCAGTGGGTCACGTGTATGTTGCCCGGTTGGCGGAGGAGATTCGAATTGTCGACATTACTGTGATGCCTCGGGAGCGAAACCGCGGCATTGGAAGTTTTTGGCTAAGCCGATTGTTGAACGAGGCAGGAAGTACAGGAAAGGTTGTTCGAATCTACGTAGAGAACTTTAGCCCTTCACTTCGTCTCTTCGAGCGTCTGAGATTCAAACAAGTCGAGGAGCATGGCATTCACCTTTTGCTGGAGTGGTCCCCAAACGCAAGCTAGCACATGAACTGTCAGTGTAAGACGGGCTGCCTGCAGAGACAGGATCTGCGGTTTGGTAGAGGTAAGGACGCCGCGGTTCGCGAGCAAATAGAATTACGGATGCAGGCGGTTAATGATTGCTTCGTAGTAAGGCGCCCTTTTCTGCCTGCCGACCGGTACGATCAAAAATGAGAATAGTCCCAGCTTTTCGTGTTCAATCAGGTACGTGTTCTGTTTGAGAGCGGTAGCTCGTTCGCCTCGGAAAAGAAGCGAAAAGGCCTCTTTCCGGGCACTTGCTCCCCGCCGAGGCAAGTCGGCGACGTCAACCAACCTGACTGCGACTTTTGAAACTCCCTCATTGATCAGAAAAGTTGAATTCAACTGCGCTAAAAATGCCGCCTTGTTCAGGCCGAAGGCAATTGAAGGCACAGCAGT
Organism: Pyrinomonadaceae bacterium; assembly: GCA_036507195.1. Classification (GTDB taxonomy): domain Bacteria; phylum Acidobacteriota; class Blastocatellia; order Pyrinomonadales; family Pyrinomonadaceae; genus PSRF01. The sequence goes on from DASXQM010000311.1 coordinate 52,704, forward strand.
TTCACTGGCGGCAGTCCTTTCAGCCAGGCTCAGCGGCACTCCGGCAACTAGTGCCACCAGGGAGCCCCTCTTTATGAAATCTCGACGCGATGTACCCATTGAAGGTCCTCCTAGCAAGCTTGAATTCGGGAAAGACAGCCGTGAAGGGCGTGCAGTCTATTTCTTCTTTCGCGAAGTTGCAACAAAAAAATTATTGTTTTGCGCTTCCTATAAAAAATCTCTTGTATTTCCGTTCCGGTTCAAGATATAGTCCGCGGCGCACCAAGGTTAATTCGGTTAGGGCGCTCTTTTCCCTTCTTCCACGGGGAAACGAGAGCAAAAGCTTCCACATACTATGAACTATTGAATGACGACTTTCTCACGACATTCGTATCATCTGATTGCCAGGTTTAATAAATCTGAAATTTTCCCACACCTTTAAGGAGAACTAGACATGGGTGAACCATATGTCGGTGAAATTAGAATGTTCGCAGGCAACTTCGCGCCCGCCGGCTGGATGTTTTGCGATGGACAATTGCTGCCAATTTCTGAAAACGAAACGCTGTTCCAATTGATCGGAACAACCTATGGCGGTGACGGGCAAGAAACATTTGCCTTGCCCAATCTTCAGAGCCGGGTGCCCATTCATCAAGGTCAGGGAGGGGGACTTTCGAACTATATTCTTGGAGAGCAGGGGGGCGTGGAATCGGTGACTCTGACGGTCAATCAATTACCGATTCATACTCATGGGGCGGGGTGCAGCGACGCCGCCGGTGGGGGTGCCAACGCTAACCCTGCCAATGGCATCTGGCACTCAACTGATGTTGTGCAGTATGCCAACCCAGTGACGAGTGGCCCGCCCACCGGAGTAATGAAAAACACCGCGATTTCACCAACCGGTGGCAGTCAGCCACACGACAACATGCTGCCCTTTGAATGCATCAACTACATCATTTCGCTTTTTGGGGTTTTCCCGCGGGCAAGCTGAAATCCCTGACCAGGTAAAGGGACTGAAAGACGATCCCGGAACGATGAACGGCAAACAATAAGGAGCAAGAATTATGTCTGAGCCATTCTTGTCTGAAATTAAAATTTTTAGCTTTGTCTACGCCCCAGTAGGCTGGGCGCAATGTAACGGCCAGCTGTTGCCCATTAACCAGAACCAGGCGTTGTTCGCGCTCCTGGGTACAACTTATGGCGGCAATGGACAAACCACCTTTGCGCTGCCCGATCTACGCAGCCGTGTTCCGATGCATGTGGGGGGTGGCTTTACCCTGGGTGAAAAATCGGGTGAGGAGTTCCACACGCTGGCGATTAGCGAGTTGCCGACGCACACGCACTTCGTCAGTCCGGTTGCCTCCGCCGGCGCCAATGCAAATGCCGGAGATCCCACAAATAACCTCTGGGCAAATTCAGGTAAGACTAACTACACGACAGACGCGCCAAACAATGTCATGTCGCCTCAGGCGATAACTAATGTCGGGGGAAGCCAACCCCACGAAAACCGGTCGCCCTACCTGGTGCTTAACTTTTGCATCGCGCTCCAGGGAATCTTCCCTTCACAAAACTAGGAGAGAGAAGTCATGGCTGATCCTTTTGTAGCAGAGATTAGAATTTTTCCATTCAACTTCGCGCCAAAGGGCTGGGCGTTCTGCGACGGGCAACTCATGCCCTTAAGCCAGAACACCGCGCTCTTTTCGCTTCTCGGGACAACTTACGGCGGTGATGGGAAGTCAACCTTTGCCCTTCCTGATCTTCAGGGGCGGGCGGCAATGCATCCGGGCCAGGGCTCGGGACTGTCACTGCGTGACCTTGGCGAAACTGGTGGCGAGACGTCGGTTACGCTGCTTGAGTCTGAAATGCCGAGTCACAACCACTTCGCCGCTTGCCGAAACGGCGGCGGTACGAATTTCACAACACCGGTCGGCAACATTTGGGCCAATGCGGCTTTTGGTCGAGGGGCCATAAACCTCTACAGCACCGCAAATCCGAGCGGCACTATGAGCCCGTTTGCGGCGCAGCCAAGCGGCGGAGACCAGCCGCACAATAACCTGCCGCCTCATTTGATTCTTAATTTTTGCATTGCCCTGCAGGGTGTATTCCCTCCGCGCAGTTGAGCAGGTCCATATTGCATTAGTCTACAGAGATGCTTCGCCTTTCCGGGACTGCACGATCTGAAACTCGGTGCCTTTAACAGGAAGAAGGAGCCGTTAAAAAGATGCTTCACTCAACCTCTCGAACAACACACTCGGAATCTACCGGTAGAACTGCCAAGCAAGCGTGTTTACCGCTTTTTGTAATTACGTTGTTAGCGCTCGGATTGACGGCGATTGCTTTAACTCCTCCGGTAGAATCGAAGAGTACCCTCGCACATCGCTCCGACTTTGACAGTCCGGCCAGGCAGGAGAATCACCGGACCAGTTCACATGAGCGCGCCGCCTGGGGACGCGGAATAGCTCTGACGAGCAGAGGAAACCTTGAACCAGCGGCGGCTTTTGCTCCCCCCCTGGTAACTATTGTGGTGGACACGACTGCTGACGTCCCGTTGGTCTCTGCCTGTACTGCAGCACCAAGTGATTGCAGCCTCCGAGGGGCGATGCAATTTGCTAATACAAACCCGGGAACGACTATCAGCATTCCTGCCGGCACTTATCAACTGGTTGTTCCCGGGGGCGCTGTCGAGGGCTTCAACGGAGATAACACCATCGGCGATCTCGACGTCACCGGCAATAACACATCCATCATCGGTGCAGGGGCAAACACGACTGTCATCCAGCAAACTCAGCCCAACGATCGCGTAATCGAAGTGAACCCTTTTCTCGATGCTGGTTTTAATTTCACAATTTCCGGCGTGACGATTACCGGCGGCAGCGAAACCACAGCAGTGGGCGGCGGCGGTCTCATTTCCGGATCCATCGACAATGCAGTGTCCGTAACGAATTGCATTATCTCGGGTAACTCGGCCACGGGCTCGGGAAGCCTGGGAGGAGGTGCTATTGCTCACACGGGCGGTAGTCTTACGATCAGCGGCACTACCTTTAGCAACAACTCGACGACCAGCAGCGGCGGTGCCGTCACTTATTCGGCCGGAGATCCGTTTGCCAGGACACCATCAACGGGCACGCTAAGCATTTCAGGGTCGACTTTCACGACTAACTCGTCGGCTTCACCGGCGGCTGGTGGCGGGGCCTTGGATCTTTTTAACTATAATTCGGGCATAGGCACTTACAATATCAACAGCTCCAGTTTCTCTGGTAACAACGCAACAGTCGGAAGTGGTGGTGCCATCAACGTGGAGAGTGGGCCCCTAACTATTACGACCAGTTCCTTTGCGGCCAATCAGGCCGCTGCGAGTGGTGGGGCTATAGTCGCGGCTGACAATACGAGCGTCACCTTCTCCCGCCTGGTGGGGAACACAGTGACTTTACCTGTTAATGGTCTTGCGTTATTCCGTAGCGGAGGAACTTTCACTGCCGACGACAACTGGTGGGGATCGAACAGCGGTCCAGGGGCGAATGATTTTCGCAGCACCACCGGTAGCATTTCCCCCGCAACTTATCTGCAACTTCGAATCAGCGCCAGCCCGGATACGATCTGTACCGGCGCCTCTTCCACGCTAACGGCCGACATAAAGAAAAGAAACGTCGGCTCGCCTTTAACGACTGAACTCAACGGTTTGCCCGCCTTTCCAGTTCCTCCGGCAACGATTTTCAACAATGCCGTATTGGGAACACTCTCTGGCGCCAGCACTCAGTTTGTTAATGGTGTGGCCACTGCCACCTACACGGCGGGCGGCACTGGCGGAATGGGCAGCGCAGATGCGACTGCCGATAACCAGACAGTTACTGCATCGATCACAATTCAGGCTACTTCAACGACGGACCCTGCCGACCAGGCAGTCTGTCCGGGTACAACGGCTACCTTCTCAACGACGGCGTCGGGCCCTGGTCCCTTCAGCTACGCATGGACTTTGGATGGCTCACCTTTCAATGGCGATAGTCCAAGCATCATGGTTCCGACCGGCTCGCTGAGTGTTGGACCGCACACGGTGGCCGTGACCACAACCGGCGCCTGCGGTAGCGCTTCACAGAGCGCGACATTGACGGTGCAGCCGCCGACAACGACCAGCGATCCGGCTGACGCAACGGTCTGCCAAGGTGCGACGGCGAACTTCTCAACAACAGCGGGCGGGACCGGTCCGTTC
>DASXQM010000312.1:0-12927 GCA_036507195.1 Pyrinomonadaceae bacterium
CCGGCGAACCTTTATGGACCGGGCGACAATTTCGACCCTGAATCATCGCATGTGATTCCGGCACTGATTCGTAAATGTATCGAAGCCAGGGAGAGTGGCGCGACATTTATCGAAGCTTGGGGAACTGGAAATGCTTCGCGCGAATTCCTTTATGTTGCGGATTGCGCCGAAGCAGTGGTGAAGGCGGCCGCTATTTATAATGAGAGCGAGCCCGTGAACATCGGTACGGGTAACGAAATCAAGATTTCCGAGTTACTGAATCTGATCGCGCGCCTAACGCGCTTTGCGGGCGAGATTCGCTGGCAGAGTGACAAGCCTGATGGCCAGCCGCGGCGCCGGCTAGACGTCTCCCGGGCATTTGAAAACTTTGGATTCCGCGCTCAGACGTCTTTCGAAGAAGGGTTAACACGCACGGTTGAATGGTATGAGAGAAGTCGGGTTAATACCGGCCCGCCAGAAGAAATCAAGCTCGAAAGCGCAAAGGAGTTGCAGGGTTCGCTAAGGCGATGACCTGGCCCCGGACCCGAGCTCTGGCATCATTCAATCTTCCCCGAAATCTCCAACTATAAATGCACTATCACCTGATCGGAATCTGCGGAACTGCAATGGCCGCATTGGCGGGAATGCTGCAAGCCCGGGGACACCACGTTACGGGCTCCGACGAGAATGTCTACCCGCCGATGTCAACCATGCTTGCGTCGCTGGGAATCTCTGTAATGCAGGGTTACAAGGCAGAACACCTAGAGACCGTGCCCAATTGCGTGATTGTTGGCAATGCAATTCCGCGAGGCAACGCGGAAGTCGAAGCGATGCTCAATCGTAAGCTGCTCTATCGCTCGCAGGCTGAAGTCGTAAAAGAAGAATTCATTCGCGGCCGTCGTTCACTTGTCGTTGCCGGCACGCACGGCAAGACCACGACCACGAGCATCGCCGCCTGGCTGATGGATCAGGGCGGACTGGAGCCCACTTTTCTAATTGGCGGTGTGGCCCAAAACTTCGGCGTAAGCTTTCGCGTCACAAAGAGCGACTACTTCATCATCGAGGGCGACGAATACGACACCGCTTATTTCGACAAGGGTCCGAAGTTTATGCACTACCTGCCCGAGATCGCGATCGTAAACAATATCGAGTTTGATCACGCCGATATTTACAACGATATTGCGGCAGTCAAGCTGGCCTTTCGCCGGTTCATGAACCTTGTACCGGCAAACGGTAAAGTAATAGCCGGTTGGGATAGCGAACATGTCCGCGAGGTCGTGGCCTCGCTGGGCCAGAGACTATTCACTCAACTGGAAACTTTCGGCACCAGCGAAGATGCGAAATGGCAGCTTCGGGAAGTGGACTTCTCAGGCGAGCTGAGCAGGTTTACCGTCACGCGCGAAGGCAAGGAGTGGGGCAAGTTTCAGACGCCCCTGATCGGCGACTTCAATCTGTTGAACTGTCTGGCTGTCATCATCGCGGCCGATGCCTGGGGAGTTAACCGGGAGGTAATTGCCGCTGCGCTCCGCACGTTCAAGAATGTGCGCCGTCGTGCCGAGATCAGAGGCGAGGAACAAGGCGTTACTGTCATTGATGATTTTGCCCACCATCCAACCGCGGTGCGTGAAACATTGCGCGGCTTGCGCAATCGTTATCGCAAGCGTCGCTTGATTGCGGTGTTTGAGCCCCGATCGTGGTCGTCGCGGCTGGCAGTTTTTCAGGACGAATACGCTAACGCATTCGAGCCGGCCGATTATGTGGTGATAGCAAGTGTCTTCGACAGCGGGAAAGTGGCGGAAAAAGGAAAGTCACTCAATACCCGCAAATTGATCGAAGATATTTCGCAACAGAATAAGCCGGCCATTGCGCTTCCGGGCGCCGATGAGATCATTGCCCACCTGCTGCCGCAATTTCGCGCAGGCGACGTGGTCGCGATAATGTCCAACGGCGGCTTCGGCGGCATCCACGAGAAACTTCTTGCAGCCCTGAAGGAACGACAGCAGTAGGCAGTTAGCAATGGGTATCAGAGCCAAACTCAATCGCAGAAGTTGGAAGATTTGTCAGGAGGGACTATGTCGACTTCCACTACCTTCTTATCCAATTTTGGAGCTTTATCTTCTCCGTCAGGTGTCAGATCATTTTCAAGGTAGAATTGAATGCCTTTGTATTCGTAGATATAGGATTGACTGACACTGCTTTGCTCTCCATAAAGCCTAAAAACATCCTTCAAGGTGCTCTCGCCGACGATTATTCCCTTGCTGGTAACGCCTTGGTGCATCTCGACTAAAAAAACCCTCTTCTTTTCATCTTTATAGCAGTAGTAGAAGGCGAGTCCCAGGTCAGCGTACTCCATTCTGTAAGAATAATCGTTCTTATTGATTAGTTTGTACTTCATTCCATATCGAGCTTCGACATCGGCCGCGCTGGAAACGCCAATCAATATGTCACCGACTCCGATCCCATCCTTGATCGGGCCCAATTGCGATTGAGTTCGCGAAACCGTGGTGCTGGGGGCATGAAGGCAAACGACAAGGGTCAGCAGGAGCGCTAAGAGAGGCGGGCGCCGCATCAATTCTTCCCTGTTTGGTCTCAACATATAAAGTAATCCCCGGTAGTGTGATTCAGGATTGCGGTCTGGCGTCGGCTGGAACTTCTCCTTCCGCCGAAGCCACGAGCAAAGGTACCGGGAGAAGTTTGCCTTCTCCCTTTTTCTCCGAAACGGTCACTCGCGAACTGAGCACGCGGCGAATTCGCTGCGGTAAGAATTTAGCGGCGATCAATGCCGCGGCGCCGACGAGTTCTACAACATCTCCACCACCACTCCAATGCTCGCGCACCACCTTTGGATCCGACCGCTCCATCAGGCGAAGCAACGTCAGCGCAATCAGGTAGGCATCGTCAATCTGCCCGACAAAAGGGATCATATCAGGTATCAGATCGAAAGGGATGATGGCATAGACAACCGCGCCGGCAACCAGCGCCCGCTCCGTTGCCGGCACGCGCGAGTCTGTTAGCAAACGCGCACAAAGCAGGAGCATATTCGGAATCAATAGCAGTAGGTTTTTTAGTCGCCGCCTGGCTAGAAGTGCAGACATCGGATTCTCCTGAAATGATTCTGGCTGCCGGGTTCGCGGTGAGTCGCTAAGTTATCACGACTTCAACCTGCTTGTAACGCAGACTATTGGTTTGCTGCGCTGCGGTCATCGTCGCTGTGGGCGTAAGACCTTCGCTAGGGACACACCCAATACAGAACCGAAGCGCGGTAGCGCCGGATGCTAGAGTCAACCTTGGATGAGCCAGGCAATACGGCTTAATACTGAAGTAGACTCTAGCATCCGGCGCTGCCGCCCTCGGTTCTGTAATGGCGTCCGCTTGTTTCCGAAGTACTCCCAACTGCATCCCTACCCTCCATCGCTTAGGCTTGTTCTCTCAGCGCGGGTTCGCTAGACTCACCGTTCTCGAAAAGCTCAACGACGGGTCAACCGGCCAGACTCTTGTCTATGGATATACTTGAACGAATTCGGCAGCGCGCGGCCGCCAAACCGCAACATATTGTCTTGCCTGAGGGGAACGATCCGCGCACTGTGATTGCGGCCGCCATTTGCGCCCGAAATCGCCTGGCGCGTATCACGCTGCTTGGAGACGAAGCGACGATTCGCGAAATGGCCCAACGGGAAGGCGCCGATCTGGGCGGAGTGGACGTCATAGACCACCGGCGCGCGTCCGATTTGGAAAAGATGGCTGCGCTTTTTCACGAGCTGCGACGTGCCAAAGGACTGATGGCGGATGAAGCCCGTACTCTATTGACTGATCCGCTCTATTACGGAAACCTCATGGTCCGGCTCGGGAAAGCAGACGGCTCGGTAGCCGGCGCTACCAACACGACTTCACATACCGTGCGCGCGGCGCTCCACTGCATCGGCGTGCGTTCCGGATTCAAACTTGTGTCGAGTTTTTTTCTGATGGCTTTGCGCGACAGTAGCTTGGGTGAGAATGGCGCACTTATCTTCGCCGACTGTGGCGTAGTCATCGAACCATCCGCTGCGGAGTTGGCGGAGATTGCGATTGCCTCGGCGGATTCCTGGCGCGCGCTGCTCGGGACGACGCCGCGCGTCGCCATGCTTTCCTTTTCAACCAAAGGAAGCGCGAAGCATAAGCTGGTCGATAAGGTGGTAGAAGCAACCAGAACCGTAAAAGCGAGAGCGCCCCAACTCGAGATTGACGGCGAGTTGCAGGCAGATGCCGCGCTGGTGCCTGCCATTGCGGAGTCCAAGTCTCCGGGATCGACTGTAGCCGGCCGCGCAAACGTCTTAGTTTTCCCCGACCTTCAGTCAGGCAACATCGCCTATAAGCTCACCGAGAGACTGGCCGGCGCTACTGCAATTGGACCAATCCTCCAGGGCCTCGACAAGCCGGCCAATGATCTCTCCCGCGGCTGCAAGGCGGAAGACATCGTTGATGCTGTGGCCATAACAGCCGTGCAATCCCAGGCGCGACGGAGCGCGGGCTGACGCAGAGAGTTTTGAGTCCAGGCTTTAGCTTGCTCCTTTCTGGAAGAAGCAACCTTCAGATTGAACTGTTGAACTCTGGACTTCGGATTACAGGCAACTCTAAACCGCTCCCGCTCGCATCCAACCCTGGCAAATTCCCATACCCGAGAGGCAGGTCAATAATTGTCTTTAAGATATTTGCTCGTCTTATTTAGCCTGATGCTGGCGCTAACCAATTCCATCCAGGCCCAACAGAAAACACCATCACCACTTCCCACGCCCACCCCAAACGAGGAAGACGAACGTATCAAAGTGTTTACGGAAGAAGTGCGCCTGCCGGTAATAGCAGTGGATCAATTCGGTCACTACGATCCCACCGTCGTGCCTGACGACATTCTCGTGCTCGAGGATGGCGTCGCCCAGCAAATCAAAAGCGTTCGCCGAATTCCCGCAAACGTTCTGCTGGTGCTTGACACTGGCGGCGAGTTGAGCGGACTCGGAGGGATGTCAAAGCGGACCAATCTGACGAAGGATGTTGCAATCGAGTTTTTGAACAGACTTCGAGAAGATACCTGGGTGGAAGTCATGCAGTTTAATAACTCCGTAGATCTGCTTCAGGCCTGGACGCGCGACCGCCCGGCCACGCTCAAAGTGTTGAAGACAAAACTTTCCTCGGGGAAGCGAGCACGCTTTGCTGATGCGGTCGTTGCCGCGGCTCAGCAATTGTCAGGTCGCCCCGAAGGCAGCCGGCACGTAGTCTTCATAACCGACGGAGTAGATACGCCTGGGGGAAGAATCGACCGGGCGCAGGCGATTAAACAACTGGCAGCGGCGAGGGCCACCGTCCACATCATCAGTTACACGGAGTTTGTCAGACAGGAGAAACCGAAGCAGAGCAAGCCTGATTCGATACGACAAGTTCCCACATCACACGATCCAATTAGCAGCACTGATCCGACTCAACCCCCCGGCACTACTCGCAGTCCTGCTTACGTACTGCATACTATTACCTTCGACCCGGCCATGCGCCGACAACGGAAAGCGTACGAAGCTGACATTGTCAAGAGTCAACAGATTCTCACCTCGATGGCGGAAGAAACAGGAGGACAAATCTTCCTGCCGAAAACGAGCGAAGAGATGGTTGAGCAGGCGCGAGAAGCTGCCCGCGAGGTAGGGGCAGAATACGTCGTTACTTATCGGCCGAAGCGGCCACTAGCTTCTGCCGACAAGGGCGAATATCGACGAATCGAAGTAGCGTCGCGGAGGGTTGGATTAACCTTGCGTTCCAGGCGGGGCTACCTGGTGCCCACCCAGCCTGACAGAAAAAACTGAAGCTGGTATTAAGGTACGATCGCGAATTCAGGTCTAGTTGGCAACAACCTCGAGGTGCGACTCAAGCATGTCAACCATGCGGCGCACTTCGAGTTCGTCTTCCTTCCCGATCAAGGACTGATCGCGCAGCTCGTCCCAATCCTGCTGCGGCACTCTGTGAAAAGCATCAACAACCTTCGGATCAAACTGCCTCCCGGCCCAGGCATTAAGTTCCTCCGCAGCCGCCTGATAAGGTTTGCCTTTACGATATACGCGATTACTCGTGATCGCGTCGAAGGCATCGGCTACCGAAAATATGCGCGCGCAAACGTCAATCTCGTCGCCGCGCAGGCCCAGAGGATAACCCGATCCATCCCACTTCTCATGGTGTTGCGCAACGACGCGCCCCGCTCCCTCCAAAAATCCAATGCCATCCAGAATCTGCTGACCGTGCAGCGGATGCTGGCGCATAAGCACCCATTCCTCCTGGGTTAACTTCGCCGGCTTGCGCAGTATCAAATCCGGCACGCCAATCTTTCCAATGTCATGAAGCAGCGATCCAAACTCAAGCGCCTTCGTGCGCTCGCTATCCAGTCCATATTCCCTACCAAGACGCATGCTGTAGCTGACTACACGCTCGGAATGCCCGTGTGTTTCCGAGTCCCTGGTTTCGAGCGCCGCAGTAAGAGCTTTTAGCGTGGCTCGATAAGCGTCTTCGAGTGAATTCAAAGCCTGGTCCAGCTCGGCCGTGCGCTGCTCAACCAACTCTTCAAGATGATTTTCATAGCGCTGCTTGGCAACTATCAACTCCTGATGGTCTAAAGCCCGCTTCACTACCGCTTCAACCTGGCGCAGGTCAAACGGCTTCATTACATAGTCAAAGGCTCCCAATCGGAGCGCGTCGATTGCGCTCTCCATGGTCTGGATGCCGCTGATCATCACCACCACACTATTGGGCCAATTGCTTCGCACATAAGGGATCATGTCAAGACCGCTCATGCCCGGCATAGTGATATCGCTAACCACGAGCTGGTAATCCTGCCCGGCTAAAAGCTCGAGCGCTTGTTCGGCCGAGCCCGCAGTGGTGCAGTCATACTTGCCTTCGAAGAGATCGGACAGGATCGAGGTTATCTCCGCCTCGTCATCAACAATAAGAATCCGTGATCGCACGTCACCTGACATTCTTTCGACTCCTAATTTCCGATGGATGCTGAGCGGTACGTGACCGCGTTAGAAACTTTTGAAAGGCTTGGTGAGGGGCTCGAGGCTGGTTACAGATGTTCTTCCCCCCTCAGGGAACGCCCTAGATTCTACAGATTTTCGTGCAGCGTGGCAAACACGTTTTTACACACGCGTAACTCGCTGATTTCTAAGGCTTTAGCAGAGGAACGAGAGGGGTTGGGTAACATATTGTGCGTGTGCGCGTCCCCCCAGGGTTATACCTGAGGAGGCGCACCGCAAGGTTATTAGCGAAACTCAGTACCGAGCAGCCCGACGGCGCTTGCGAATTCCATAGGTGTAAACGGCTGCACCGCCACCGCCTGCCAAGGCTCCGATAGCTGCACCCTTCTTGCCGCCAGCTATCCCGCCAATGAGCGCGCCGGCACCCACGCCGCCTGCGGTAGTTAACTTGTCGCGGTGTTTCTGCCAGAAGCTTCTGCCGTGCTTATGTCCATCACCGACACACGCGTAATGCGTATGCGTGACATTACTGTGCCTGTGTCGTAGGTTGCCGCAGGTTCTGGCTGAGACGGGCACAGACAACAGGGCCATAAACGTCAATACAATCAGCATTGAAAGTGTTTTTCTCATTAGTTCGTCCTTTCGACGTCGGCGTCGATACGGGAGAGATGGTTTTTCGGAAGGGGGCAAACCGATTTTATTGATCAGTTTGCTATTTGTCGAGCCCGAAGGAGTTCAAACGACGGGACAGAGACAGTTGGGAAAAATAAAAACCCCTGCAAATTGAACAAAAACTACAGGAGGTGGTGCCGGAGGTCGGACTCGAACCGACATGAGTTTGACCTCGCCAGATTTTGAGTCTGGTGCGTATACCAATTTCGCCACTCCGGCAGCAAACATCGAAGGGAAAGATAATAAGTCGAGTGGTTCCGGAATCGCAACCGGTAGCCTGACGGAAGGAAACAATCGCTGGAACTGCTTTGATGGATGCCTCATTGTCCAACCGCTTGCCTAATCCGTAGTTGCTTCATATTCTTCCTTCTCAAATTCGCAGTCAGGAAGGGAGTCGCGGCAAAACTACATGGAGGAATTTCAAAAACTCGGCGCGCTGGTTGAAGGCCGCTGGAAAGCCGAGAACTATAGTGAACAACTCTTTCCAGAGATTGCTGCGCAAGCGCTCAGCGAGTCTGACTTGCCTGCGCGGGTTGATCCCTGGGAAATCATTCGCTGGGTGCACACTGCCGAGTCGCTGCCCCAGCAGTACGACGTTGAAGGACGATTCGGAAATCCGCCGATAACGCTCTTTTCCGGGCCAAGGTTTTATATCGATGTTTACTACTGGCTCGACGGCACCACCAGCATTCATCAACATGCCTTCACCGGCGCCTTCCAGGTTTTGCTTGGGTCAAGTATTCACAGCCGCTATTCGTTTCGAGAAGACAAGATTATTAACGAACATTTGTCCGCCGGCGAGTTGACGCTCGAAGAGGTGCAGTTGTTGAAGCTAAACGACGTAAGAATGATCCAAGCCGGCAGAAACTTTATTCACTCCTTGTTTCATCTGGATCGGCCGTCGGCCACCATCACGATCAGAACCGAACACACGCCTTCGGCCGCATTACAATACGACTACCGCAAACCTCATTTCGCTTTGGATCCTTTTTTTAAAAATCCTGTACTGAGCAAGAAGCTGCAAACTATCGGACTATTGCTGGGAATGAAGCACAAAGATGCTGATGCAATGATCGGCGATCTCGTCTGTTCTTCAGATTTTCAGACGGCTTACTTTGTATTGGCAGAAACGTTTCAACAGCTCAGGAGCAATGAGATGGATGCGCTGTTTGGTTTGTCGACCGGCAAAGATCGCTTTCAGGCGATCATGGAAAGATGTAAAGACACTCACGGCAGGCTGGCGGATCTGATTCTGCCAGTCCTGGAAGAGCAGGAACGGCAGATGAGTATTGTTCAGCGCCGCGGGACTATCACGAGCGACGCACACCGATTCTTTTTAGCCCTGCTCTTGAACGTACCGAGCCGCGAGAAAATCTTGCAACTGGTAAAACAACGGTACGCGGATCAAGATCCGGTGGAGACTATTCTCGATTGGGTGGAAGAGCTGGCGCGAACCAGAGTGCTGGGATCAAAGGAAACGAACGCCCTGGGCATGCCGGAATTCGATGACTCGTATGTTTTCGTGCTTGAGTGTTTGCTCCAGGGACTTAGCGAAAAGGAAATCAATCAGAGAGCAACTGAGCAGTACCCGCCGGAGAATGCAGCAGAACTCATAACCAGGATTCCTGCGCTTGCAGAGTCACTCAGAGAATCGACTCTCTTTAGATCGTTATTAGCCGATTAGCTACACGCAAGCCTTTGTACTCGGAGTGCCAGTGCAAATCGGGTTTTGAGTACAAGAGTTTGACTGGCATTGGGTGGGGTTGGCACAACACGAGCCCGGAGGCAACAAGGACTGTGCTTGCGCTGCGCGTGGCGCCACGATTGACGTGATCACTGGCACAGCGATAGCCGCCGTTCCCACCAAACGAATCATCTGGCGCCGCGACATCCCTGATAAATGAGGCGGTTGGTTTACCGGCGTCTCCAGCAGCTTAAACTGCTCCAACTGATCCAATGCCAACCAAACCATCTCTTCAGGCACCGGCGAGTTAGTTTCCTGCTCTGTCAATTCACGCAATTGCGCCACGGTTTGTCGGCCATCGCAGTTCTTCCAAACGCGTGCCGCGGTCTCATTGAGACAATGAGCTTTGTCAGACTCGAGATCGTAGACTAGAGTTTCGGTTGGAAGTTCCTTGATAATGAGTGATTTCTTACGAGCAACAGGCGAAATTTGCTTCACTTCTGGGCCTCCAGTGGAAAGAATTTGTTATTCACCTTTCACAATCTTTGATGAATGCGGATACTTTATCACAAATCTCTGGCATGACTCTTACAAAAAAACCATGGTCGGCCTGAAGAAAATAATGTCTTGGGTTCAGTCTTTAACTCCCTGGTGACCAATGACACTAGTCTTTGACCTGGCGCACGGGTGCTGCTATTTTTCACGCCGACAAGTGAGAACAAAAAACATTTTAGCAGCGAAACATTCCGGAAAGGCCGGGCGACGCGGGATTGCGAGGGCTGCCGCGACTCCCTCTTCTTTGCCAAGTGTTTCAGAAGCTTTTTCAGCAACTTCTTTTGAAACACCCACCGAAGGTCAGCGGCGCGAAAGTTTACCAAAGCCGCCCTTAAAGTGGGCGGGAGGAAAACGTTGGCTGCTGCCGTACCTCGCGCCGCTTTGGGAGTCGCATTCGTCCAGGCGCTACGTTGAGCCTTTCTGCGGCGGACTCGCCGCGCCGCTGGGTTTGCAACCAAAGCGCGCTCTGCTGAATGACATTAATGCGCACCTCGTAAATTTTTACACCCACTTGCAACGCGGCCTTGACGTAACAATCGAGATGGAGAATGAAGAGCAGAGCTTCTACCGGCACCGCAATCGGTTTAATAAACTGATCAAAGATGGCGAATGGCAAAGCACCGAAGCGGCCCAGCTCTTCTATTACTTGAATCGTACCTGCTTCAACGGACTTTGCCGTTTCAACCAGAGCGGCGAATTCAATGTGCCGTTTGGTACGCATAAGTCGATTACCTACGCGACTAACTTCTCTCAGTTCAAAGTCCTGTTTGAAGGTTGGGCATTTACGAATCTGGATATTGACGCGCTCCAAATCGAGGCCGAGGATTTCGTCTACGCTGATCCCCCTTACGACGTCGAATTCACAACCTACAGTGCGGGAGGTTTTAGCTGGGAGGATCAGGTTCGCACGGCGGAGTGGCTGGCGGCCCATCAGGGGCCGGTAGTGCTCTCAAATCAGGCCACAGCGCGCATTGTTCAACTTTATGAGAAGCTGGGATTTCGGATTAAATATCTCGCGGGCCCGAGACGGATCAGTTGCACCGGCGATCGCTCGACAGCGAGAGAGGTACTGGCAGTGAAAAGGTTTGCCGGATCTGTTTGAAAAACTCTCAAACTAATGAACTTGAGCAGTACTGATCTAAAAACCTGGCTGCCTGATTTGGTTTATACAAACGGCCGCTTCCATTCTATGGTGGCGGCTGTGTGTGACGATGCTGCTCAAGTCGTGCGTATCGTTTCTGCAAGCCAAGTTGAGAACGCGATTTCCCTTAGGGGCCGCGCCCTCCTGCCCGGTCTCATCAATGCTCATTCACACGCCTTCCAGCGCGTAATTCGCGGCCGCACCGAATACCGCACGGCAAACAACACAGACAGCTTTTGGACCTGGCGCGAGATGATGTATCGCGCCGCGGCGCGCCTTACCCCGGAAGATGTTTACGATGCCTCACGCATGGCGTTTCTCGAGATGGCGCTCAGCGGGATCACCGCTGTCGGCGAATTTCACTATCTTCATCATGCGCCAGACGGAAGCGCTTATGACGATCCGAATCTAATGGCGAAGGAAGTTGTGCGGGCGGCTAACGATGTCGGTCTGCGCATCGCGCTGTTGCGAGTTGCCTACGCGCGCTCCGGCTATGAGACGGAAGCCAATCCGCAACAGCTTCGCTTCATTGAAAAAGATCCGGAAGCATATCTGAAGAACGTAGCACAACTCCGGAGTGATCTTGGTGAGGGAAACAACATGGCCTGGGTCGGCATTGCGCCGCACAGTGTGCGCGCGGTGCCGCTCAATTATTTGAAAGAGATCATTAACCTCGCCAACCAGCGCCAGCTTCCCGTCCACATGCACGTGGCGGAACAACCGGCAGAAGTTTCCGCCTGTATTGAAGAGTACGGCCGATCGCCAGTCGCATTATTGGCGACAGAGGGTTTGCTCAGTGACAGTTTCACCGGCGTTCATTCGATTCACGTCTCGCCGAAAGCAGTGCGCATGCTCGCCGACGCCCGCGCGTTGGTTTGCGCGTGCCCCACAACAGAGCGAAATCTGGGAGACGGCATTGTTCCGGTTGATGGGTTTTTCAAACAAGGCGTGCGTGTGGCGCTGGGCACCGACAGCCAGGTAGAGATTGATCTGCTCGAAGACGCGCGTGAGCTTGAATATCACCTCCGACTCCAGAAGATGGAACGCGCGGTCCTGGATGCTGGCAGAAGTCCGGTCGGTGAGGGCTCATCGCTTTCCGCAGACAGTGGCGCCGCTCCCGACAGGGGAACACTCAGCGATGGTCAGGGTTCGACCCTTGCTACACGCCTCTTCAACTGTGCCACTGTGGGCGGCGCTGAGAGCATTAATGCGCCGGGTGGTTCGCTCGAATCGGGGCTTGCGGCAGATTTTTTTACAGTAGATCTCGACGATCCATCGATTGCCGGTGCTTCCGAGGATGATCTTCTTTCGAGTATCGTCTTTTCGCTGTCAAGAACAGCAGTGAAGGATGTGGTAGTTGCCGGGAAGCAGATTGTTGAGGAGGGAAGGCATGCTCAACAGGAAGAAATCGTCGAGAAATTCAAGGCGTTGCAGAAGAAGCTTTGGGGTTGAGCTAGGAGCTCAACTGACTACAGAACCGCGAGCGGTAGCGACCGGAGGCCGCCAGTCAACTACAGAACCGTGAGCGGTAGCGACCGGATCCTAGGCTCAACTTGCAAAGGACAACTCAGCTTTGCCTCAAAAGTTATGGGCCATGTTAGGTTCGGCTTTGCCGCCAGATGTGAGGCGGTGGCTATGAGGCTGTGTCAAAACTCAGAAATCCCACCCACGGAAGTGGGTGGATTTTTCAGATCCGAACTACCAGAGGCAGCGCGGATTCTTTGGGAATCCCACCCACGGCAGTGGGTGGATAGTTCAAGTCCAGCCTCTCCCCGTTAACTTCCGATCACCACAGGCGGGATCTGAACAATCCACCCACTGCCGTGGGTGGGATTCAAGAACTCGGTCACCGCTGTTTGTAGCCCGGACTTGAACCATCCACCCACTGCCGTGGGTGGGATTTCTGAGTTTTG
>DASXQM010000313.1:0-6909 GCA_036507195.1 Pyrinomonadaceae bacterium
TGAGAAACCCATACAGCCATCCTATAAACGGACTGTTTGCCACGAGTGGTTGGATGCCGTTCGCCTCGTAGGCGGTAAATTTCATCGCCCCGATCCAAAAAATAACCAGCACAAGACCGTAACGGCTCACGAGCGCACCCACATCGCTCAGTCTTTGTGAGATCTGCGGTAAAGCTTTTGTTGGCGCAGCGGTGCTTTCCTCATTAACTTGCCCGCCAATTCTGCGCTCCGTCGGTACACTCGTTGTCATTTCCTCCGATTTTGTTTGTTGTTTAGTTCAACATCGCGATCCGGACGTAACCGCTCCGCTCCCATACGTACCTGACAAGGCAACGCGTATGCCAGGACCGATCAATGTCGGGGGAGAATCTAGAAAATGTGAGAAATGATAAGGCCAGCGTGGCCTCGCACCGATTTTGAGGAGGACAGGTGATCGCTTATGGACTGCATATCGGCACGCGGGTCGAAATGTCGACTTTAAGTGAGACGAACAACGCGCAGTTTTTTTCTGAACCTGAAAGTTGGTGCATTAGTGTGTTGCAGAAGTTTGACACTCCAAGCCGGGTTGATTAGAGTCAATTTACTTGGAGGTAACATGAAAAGGCTAATTCTCGGCGTCGTAATTGGCTTCACTCTTGCCACCACGTTTGCCATGGCTGAGCACGCGACAGAGCAAAAAGGTTCTCCGCATGGCATGATGGGCGGAATGCTGCAGGGCATGATGATGAAAATGATGGACCAGTGTAGCCAAATGATGGGCCGAATGATGAGCAAGCCCGAGCTCGAATCGAACAAAAAACAACCAAACGAATGATGCTACCTCAACACTCATCCATGCCACGGAAGCGCGGCGAAAACGAAAACGCATTCGATACCCTGCAAGAGATTTTGAGACGCAATGCCAAACGTGATGGTGAGCCCGTACGGCCGAAGCACCAGCCCGAAAAAACTGGCCGTCAGAGTTAAAGCCGCGCGCAACGGCGGGAAGATCGGGGGGAAGAAAAAGGGCGCTCAGCTATCTAAGAAAAAAGAACTGATTACGAGCAAGACGGCTATAACCCCACTGTCGTCTCCTTGATCTAATTGACAACTGGCCCTGCACGAGCGGGACTGGCAGAGTAGTTCACGATGACTGAGGCCCCCTCTGCTGCAAGCCGAACAGCAATGGCAGCGCCAATTCCACGTGATGATCCGGTGACGAGCGCGAGTTTATTTTCTAGGGGTTTTCATATCCCAATTCTCCTGTTTCCTTCTTGCCCGCGTTGAAACGCCACGGCTGCTCGCCCTGGTTCAATCGATGCGGTCATCTCTTTACTGCTTCTCCTGAGTATCGAAGAGTTTGCGGTAGCTTTCATAGCCCGCGCTCTCGAGCTCATCAAGGGGAATGAAGCGCAGCGACGCGGAATTGATGCAGTAGCGCAGGCCCCCCGCTTCGCGTGGGCCATCAGGGAAGACATGGCCAAGGTGGCTGTCGCCATGACGGGAGCGCACCTCGGTCCGAGTCATCCCGTGGCTGCTGTCAGTGTTCTCGGACCACATTTTCAGGCTCGAGGGGCTCGGTGAAGCTCGGCCAACCAGAGCTGCTGTCGAACTTGTTAACCGAAGCAAACAGCGGCTCGCCGGACACGACGTCTACGTAAATACCTGGTTCTTTGTTATCCCAATAGGCATTCTCAAAGGGTCGTTCCGTCCCATCACGCTGAGTCACACGGTATTGCTCGGGAGAAAGTCGAGATACCGCTTCAGGATTCTTGTTGTATTTCGACATAGACTTCTCTTTCTTCTCTCGCATTCTAACCGCCAATTGTCTCAACCGGTTCCAGTCTCATTGCAATTGCCATCGCGAATCTGCGACAGCGACCTCTGGTTTACAAGCGTGAGAGTCCGCAAAAGGCGCAAGTTACAACCCCTGTCTTTTTATTTTTGGCTCACGTGCGGTAAAGCCGACCTAAGCCTCGCGCTTATATGCCTCCGCGCCCTCGACGGTGAAGATGCTACCCTCGCCTTTGTCGCTAGCGATCGCCCAGCTACCCAAGAACTGGTAGGACGTCCGGCAGTCCGGGGGTACCTTTAAATTGCCATTCGCGTCGACCACGGCTCCCGCACCCTGGTTATTGGCGGCTGCGGCCATCTGCTCTCCGTGAGCGCAGAGTGAAACAACCGCGAACAAGGCTACGATGCTCAGGACGAAGGTTCTGCAGCTGTTCATAGTGTGACTCTCCCTTCAGGCGGCGGACATCAGATGACGCCGTCGCCGTTACTTATCCAGCACAGCAGACCGAGTATGCCCAGGAGTGGATAGTGATCGTCCGTGGACGACTGGTGACCTGGCCAGTCTCAGTCAGCAGGAAGGAAGCTGTCCGGAATCGGTGGCTCCCCAAGCGTCGAACGAAGGAGCGCCCAGTGCATGGCCTCGACACCGCCGATCCTTGCGAAGAGCGTTCGCAAAGCCGGATCATGGAGTTTGGCCACCATTTTCGTGTCGGCGACAGCCGCGCTGCGCTCCAGCGATGCCGCGTACTGCAAGACATCGGTTTCGCTCGCCAGCTTCGGTGGCGGATAGATTGCCGCATACTCCTTCCACGTTTTCGGGGCACTCGCCCGCCCACGAAGTCGTTCGATGGCTTCCCTGATCGCTTGCGCATGCGCGCGGTGGTCTGCCTGGAACCCCTTGGCGACCGTGGCCACTTTCGCGGAGAGGAGTCCGGTTCCCAGAGCGGCATCGTAGGCCGTGATGCCGAAGTACTCGCCTTGCAACCCCTCATTGAGAAGGTCCACGTCGTGCGTTTCGTTCATGATCGACTCCTTTTGCATTGGCTTCATTCTTCTTCTCCTTTCGTTACTTAGTTCTTGTTTATTGTTCGGTCGAGAAACTCATGCATCAACGACCCGATCTGATCTAAGTCTTCTTCTAACGCAAAATGACCGGTGTCCAGGAGATGGAATTCGATGTCTTTCAGATCGCGCTTATATGCCTCCGCGCCCTCGACGGTGAAGATGCCGTCGTTCTTGCCCCATACAACTAGGGTCGGTGGCTGGTGATTTCGAAAGTACTCTTGCCAAGTCTTGTAGGAGTCTAAATTCGTCTTAGCATGGTACAAAATCTCCAACTGGATTTCTTTGTTTCCAGGCCGATCTTGAAGTGCCTGGTCGATCGTCCAATTATCGGGACTAATCGCTTCGATGTTGCGAACACCGTGAACGTAGTGAAATTTTGTTCCGTCAATCGTTAGCAACCAGTCACGCATCGGTTGCGCATTCTTTTCGCTGCGCTCTTTCCAATAGGCTTCGAGCGGTTTGATGAACTCTTTGTTCAAAGCTTCTGAATAGGCGTCGGCGTTCTGTATCACCAATGCTGTGACACGCTCCGGATGTTTGACTGCTAAATGATAGCCGACGGAGGAACCAATGTCGTGAAGGTAAAGCGCGTAGGACTTCAGGCCGATCTTCGCCGTGAAATGGTCCATCACATCTGCAAATTTCTCGAATGTGTACTCAAATCTGTCCACAGGCGGAGCAGAGCTCTGGCCGTATCCAGGAAAATCCGGTGCGACGATATGATACTTGTCCATCAAGAGTGGAATTAGGCCGCGAAACATGTGCGACGAAGACGGGAACCCATGCAAGAGCAGGACAGTCCGAGCGTCTTTCGGACCTGCCTCTCGGTAGAAGATGTCGACGCCATCGACATTCACCGTTCGGTAGGCAATCTTAGAATCTGCCATTGTCATTCTCCTTTTTTGACCGATTTGTGCTGACCTCTTGCCATTGTGAGAGTGCGTAGGCGGCGCAAAGTGACAAGCCCTGGTTCTTTTATTTACTGACTGCAGGCCACGAGTGGCTGATGACGCGTTCTTTGGTTCGGTAGGATTTATCGCGCGGCCAGGACTCTCTTGATACGTGCTTGCGGAGGTGACAGCACTAAAAAAAGGTGAAATCCAAAGCAGACCAAGACTTTGAAAGCCTTGAATGAAGGCGATAGCGTAAATCGAATGGCTAGACGAAACGAATCGGATGATCGTTATGCGATCAATGCCGCCAAGACCGAATTGCGTGAAGGCTACAAAAACGCCGACGTCGAACGAATCCTTTCAGTGGCGGATGTCCAACTGCCGTCGTACCCGGGAGCTAATGCCTCACGCATCTTTAACCTTGCGCGCAGTAGCCGCGTCCTTACCATATCCTTCGAGATGCCCAATACCTCTGCGGTTTCCGCAACGCTGAAATGTTCAACGTCGCGAAGAACTAAGACCTCCCGATAGATCGGCCGCAGATTTAGCAGCGCCTGTTCGATTTTTTCTCTCAGCTCTTTACGCGCCAGCGCTTCGCTCGGGATTTCCCGCCAATCTGCAAGATCTCGCGGCACGCAATCGCTATCCTCACTCTTTGAGGAGTCGTTTAATGAGTGATATAAATGTGCTCGATTACGGTGAACCCGCGAGCGCGCTTCGTTCATGGTGATCTGAATGAGCCAGGTGCTGAATTTGGATTCTGCGCGGAAGTTGGAGAGGCTCTTTAATGCGTTTAGAAAAGCTTCTTGGGCGACTTCTTCGGCGTCCGCAGCGTTGTTCACGACAGAATAGGCGATCGTGTATACCGTGCGTTGGTATGGTGCAATGAGCGTGTAAAAAAGCTCCGTTTGCCCGGCGCATATCTGTCTGATCAGTTCCTCCTCTCCGCAGCCTTTGAGATTGCATCGCACCTCGAGACCTTCCAACTGACTCTGGTACATCACACGCCTCTCTCCGTTTGTACTCATATCCAAACGCTCATTGGTTCGATCGTGTTGCAAAGCGATGCGAAACCATGAACGTTCCGCTCGTATATGCTACAAGGCAACGCATGTGCCAAGACGGATCAATGGAGGGAAGAGTTTAGAAAATGTGAGAAATGAGAAGATTCTCGGATGTGGCAGCGTGGCCTCGCACCGATTTTGAGAAGAACAGATGATCGTTTATGGACGGCTTATCGACACGCGGGTCGAAACTTCGACCTTAAGTGAGACGAACAACGCGCAGTTTTTTTCTGAACTTGAAAGTTGTCTTCCGTTTTATGCTTCGACAACCCAATCGAATATTAGCACTCCAACGGTCAGAAATATCACGTCAAATCCAATTAACAGACGCAACCAAGCAGCGGTATCTCCTAGTTGGCCGGTTCTGAGAATCGCTTCCATGCAGCGAATCGTGGCGAGTATCAGTGGAATCATTAAAGGAAAGAATACCAGCGGCAGGATCAACTCACGAGCACGGGCAGTCATGGTGATGGCGGACATAAGGGTCCCCAACACACAAAAGCCGAGTGTGCCCAGGAAAAGGATCCCAAAGAGCGCGGGCATATGTGTCCAGGAATGCAAGTTAAAGAGTATCCAGAAGAGGGGCATGACAACGATTTCAACGAGCGCCATCAAAAGAAAGTTAAAACTGACCTTGCCAACGAATAGCGCCCCACGATCGACCCGCGCGAGTAGTAAGGCGTCCAGACAGCGATTTTCTTTTTCCAGCCCAAACAGCTGGGCCAAACCTAGAGTCCCTGTGAAAAGAAACGCTAACCACAGGAGTGCGGGTGTTAGCTCGGCAATTGTTTGCGGCGGTACGTCAAAGGCGAAATGAAAGACAAAAAGGAGTAGTGTGCCGAAAAAAAACATCGTGAGCACGCTTTCCCGGCGGCGGAGCTCCAGGAGCAGATCCTTCCATAGTATGAGGGAGGCTTGTTTTAGAAGTACCATATCCTTCAGACGAGGAGACTAGGAGCCGGTCCGTGTCTCCCATTCTTCCCTTCTCTTTGTTTATCTATTCCGCCGTTAGGGTCCATGCGCAGGCAATCATTCACTGCCGTCTTAAAGCTTTCCCAGGATTGCTGCCGCCGCTGATCATAGATCATTTTGCCTTGATTCAAAACAATCGCCCGACTGCAAATCGCAAGCACCCGCTCGAGGTGATGCGACGCTATGATTACGATACGACCTTTGGCGCAGTGATCACGTAAAAAGTTTTCCAGCAGTTCCACTCCGCTCGCGTCCAACACTCCGTAAGGTTCGTCGAGCAGCATCAGGACAGGGTCCAAAAGTTTCCATTTGGCAATCGAGAGGCGGCACTTCATCCCGCTCGAAAGCGCGGCGACGTACTCGTTGGCTCGCCAGGCGAGGCCAACGTCTGACAGTGCATTGTCGATCTCACTTGCGGAGCAGTTTCTATCATAGAGCGCAGTAAAGAACTTGAGATTTTCTCGCGCGGTAAGATTGTCGTAGAGGTGCTCGCCCGGCGTGAGAAAGCCCACAATGGAGCGTTCCCCACCTTGGCCGCGTAACCCCGGCTTGCCGTCGAAGATGATCTCCCCGGAGGTGGCATGGGCCAGGCCGGCCAATAGCTTCAAGACCGTTGTCTTGCCGGCACCGTTGGAACCGAGGAGGGCGATCAAATCTCCTGCTGTAAGGTCCAACGTCAGGTGCTTGACTGCCCAGGAAAAACCGTAAGCCTTCGACAAATCGCGGACGATCAAACGCAAGGGAAGCGTCCTCGCTGGACGGTAATTTGAAGCGTCATGAAGGTTAGTGTGTCAACTATAGAACGAGGTTGCATCGCACCTTGAGACCTTCCAACTGACTCTGGTACATCACACGCCTCTCCGTTTGGTGCGGGACGAACGAGTTGCCTGACACGACGCGTGTTCTGTCCACCACTAGCGCGAGCCGGTTGGCCGTTCCCGAGCACAGTATGGACGAGGCGTTCATTAGAATCGCTGGCGCGACAACGATCGTTAATGCCGCCGTCAATGAGGTCAGGCGAAGATTTCTCAATGCGGTTTCGCTCGCATATGCGATACGGCAACCCATGTGCCAGGACGGATCAATGTCGGGGGAGTGTCTAGAAGATGTGAGAAATGATAAGGTTCTCGGATGTGGCAGTG
>DASXQM010000314.1:0-11803 GCA_036507195.1 Pyrinomonadaceae bacterium
AATTCTGCGTTGGTCACCGGGTTTGGCGCGACGAAATTCACTGGGCCACTTAGTCCTTCGTTTGTCAGCGCAAATTTTAGTGCGCCAACCACGTCGTCAAGCGCAATCCAACTCATCCACTGCTTTCCGCTGCCAATCTTCCCACCTAGCCCCGCGCGAAAAGGCGGCAACATCTTCGCGAGCGCGCCGCCGTGCGCGTCGAGAATGACCCCGAAGCGCGTGTTCAAGACGCGAATTCCCTTCTCCTTTGCCAGCGCCGTCGCCTTCTCCCATTCAACGCAGACTTTCGCCAGGAAATCATCTCCCGGCGCGCTCGTCTCGGTCAGAATCTCGTCGCCACGATTCCCGTAGTAGCCGATTGCCGAGGCGCAGATGAAGGTCTTCGGGGAATTCGTCAAGTTTGCCAGCGCGTCACCCAGGAGCTTTGTGCCTTTGACACGACTCTCGCGTATGCGCTGTTTCTTGTCTTCAGTCCAACGCCCTTCGGCAATGCTTTCGCCGGCGAGATTAACCACCGCATCAAAGCCTTCAATCCGTGCGAGCGCGATACTGTATCTGTCCGGACTCCACTCAATCTCAGCATCCGAGCTTGGCGCATATCTGACAAGTCGGAAGACCTCATGACCTTCCGGCTCTAACGATTTCATCAAGGCCGTTCCTACCAGGCCATGTGATCCACTAATCAGAATCTTCATTGTTACTCTTTCCCCACTTTTAGATCCTGGCCTTCTTGCAACTACTCTTGCAAAGAACTTGAATCGATGTTCATCGCCCTTTGCTTGTCTTTGTTAAAGAGAACGCTAGAATCCGTGCGTCTCAGTGTATACGAACGATCGCAGTCACCAATGTTTTGGTCCGGCGTTTTATTCTAGCAGACCTGCCGCTCTTCATTCTGCAAAGAACACGGGCCGGACTAATGCAATCCGTAACAGAGAGTTGCTAATCCAGTGTTTCGTTACAGGCGATTTCTCTTCTCTATCTTTAGTACTGCCGCGCTCTGCCTCACTGTTTGGCAGAGCGGGCAAACGCAGTCTCCACTGCGCCGCATCACTAACACAACTGAAGAGGGGATCAGTACCAATCCATCACTTAGCGGTGACGGGCGCATCGTGGCGTTTGAGTCAACTGAGGACCTCGCCGGCACCGGCGGCAGCGAAAGTTTTCGCGCGATCCGCGCCAACGTCGCAGTTGATCCAGCGTCATTTCTCCAAATGGCCGCCACGCGCGCAGCTGCGCCCGCGATCTCGCAGGACGGATCGCGCATAGTCTTTGCCTCCAGGGACAATCCGCTGGGAACTAATAGCGACGCAAACGCCGAAATTTTTCTTTACGATGGTGGCAGGCTGATTCAGGTTACGAACTCCTCCCCGGGCGACATTGCAGACCGGATCGTTAACGGAAACTTCCAACCTTCAATTTCTGACGACGGGCGGTTCATAGCCTTCTCTTCAAACCGCGATCTCGCTAACCAAAATAGCGACGGCAATCTTGAAATCTTTGTTTATGACGCCGTAGCCCTGAGCTTCTCCCAGCTTACTAACTCGTCCGGAACTATCGGCGCCAGCGACGCAAAGATCAGCGGCAACGGCGCGATGGTCGCTTACATTCGCGATCCCGGGGCGACGCCCAGCACTAACCGCGATCTCCTGCTTCAGAATCGACTTGGTCCGCCGTCTGTTCGCGTGCTCGCGACAAACGGTTCCTTACTCGCGATGACTTATGGCCGCGCGATTAGCGACGACGGTGCACGCGTTATCTGGTCGGCGCAAACAGCGACCAACTCAACCCAGGTCTTTCTCTACGATGGGCGGAACAACCTTACGCGGCAGATAACCACTCTCGGAGCTCGTGCCACTGACGTTGCCCCCCAAGCCACAATCAGCGGTGACGGCTCGCGAATCGCTTTTGCCACGCGTCGCAGCTTCCTGGGCAACACTGATGGTAGCGTTGACCTTTATACCTTCGATGTTCCGATCGGAACATTTGCTCGGATCACCACTGGGCCGTCGACAGCAACCGCCGAAGTAGTCTCTTCGCTAAATGACGATGGCTCGGTAATCGCCTTCAATTTCCCGCGAGCGCTTTCCGGCCCGGTGTCCAAAGAGATCTTTGAGAACGACTCGGAAATCTATCTCAGCGGAACCCCGGCGCGTCCCGCTTCGGGGAGTCTTACAATCCTTAACCGAGCATCTCTCGGTCATGAACCGTCCACGGTGAAAGCAGTGGCACCCGATAGCATCGCAGTTGCTATGGGCAGCGCTCTCGCGTTTACAACTCAACAATCTCAGCCCCAGACGGATGGGACGTTCCCAACGAATATTGGCGGAACAACCGTCACGGTCAACGGCCAGCCGGCGCAGATCTTTTTTGTGTCTCCAACCGAAGTGCATTTTCATGTGCCGGCAGCCACGCTGCTCGGGACTGCGGAAGTTGTCGTAACTAACTCCGAAGGCTTCCAGAGTCGCGGCAATGTCACGACGTTTCGTGCTGCGCCTGCAATCTTCACCTTCTCGGGCGATGGTACTGGCGAGGGTGTTGTTCTAAACGCCGACACTCTGCAACCCGGAACTTTCGACCCTACTAGCGGCGATTTGCGGCTGATCATTTTTTCAACGGGTGTTCGAAACGGGTCACAAATCATAGTGGTCGCTGGCGGCCGCTCTCTCGATTTCGAGTCTCTCAATGGGTCTTCGAACATGCCCGGTATGGATGAAGTTCATGCTCATGTGACTGCTGATTTCCGCGGCGCCGGAACTGTGGATCTGGTGCTTCGCGTGGATGGCCGAGACAGCAATCCTGTCTCCATCACTTTTACCGGGGACACACGCCGTGATGTTCTGATAAATGAATTTCTCGCTGATCCACCTGACGGCGCTGCTGGGGATGCAAATCACGATGGCGTTCGCAGCGCCAGCGAGGATGAGTTTGTAGAGCTCGTCAACACTACAACTCACGATGTGAACATCAGTGGTTACCGAATTCTTACAAGAAGTAGTAGCACCAACGTTGACGTTATTCGCCACATGTTTCCTGCCGGAACGATTATCCCGGCATGCACAGCGATTGTTGTTTTTGGTGGCGGCAATCCTGATGCAAACAATTCAGCCTTCGGCGGCGCGCAGATTTTTAAGGCTTCATCAGGCAGCTTCTCGCTTACCAATTCCGGCGGCGCGATCTTCTTAAGCGATCCGACCGCCACTACTACCAACTTCGCGGCTTACGGTGGTTCGACCGGGCTCGATGCTGACGAAAATCAGTCATTAACCCGCTCACCAGATATTACGGGAGCGTTTACCAGGCACTTGGCCGCCAGCGGAGGCGCACGCGCCTTCAGTCCAGGCACAAAACTAAACGGCGGGGCGTTTAGTATTTGTACGCCGGCAATTGCTCGCGTGGAAGTTTTGCTGCCCTCAGCAACAATCGACATCGGTGCACAGCAACAGTTCAGCGCGCGCGCGTTTGACTCCGGCAACAATGAATTGCCAGGCGTGATCTTCTCCTGGCAATCAAGCAATACAAGCGTTGCAACGGTTGACCAGAACGGCCTGGCAACGGGAATGTCGGGAGGTTCGACGGAAATTCGGGCCAGCGGGCGCGGTGTTAAATCAGCGCCTGCCAACTTGACCGTCAGACAACCGCCACCCGTGCTGACGAGCGTTGCCATTTCGCCTTTAACCGCTACTGTCGGCGTGGGTGAAACGCAGCAGTTTGCCGGGCAGGCGAAGGACCAGTTTGGTCAGAACATTGGCGGCGTCACTGTCAGCTTCGCTTCCAGCAAGACGACGGTCGCCACGGTCGATTCCGTGAGTGCAACTTCAGCCACCGGTTCTGCGACTGCAATTGTGACGGGACGCGCGAATGGCTTGGCTCAGTTACGAGCATCGGCAACCGACAGTACTAATACTATAGCCAGCTCTCCGGCGACGCTCACGGTCGAGCCCGGCGCCGGCCAGTTGCTGATCAGCGAGTTTCGCACCCGGGGACCGAGTGGCGCGTCCGATGAATTTGTAGAAATCTACAATCCGACAATGTCTACGCTGACTATCGGTGGGTTGAGGATTCGAGCCTCTAATGGCAGCGGCACCAGCAGCGATCGAGCAGCCATCACAGCAGGAACGGCGCTGGGTCCGGGATGCCACTATCTCCTGGCCAATAGTTCTTCCGCTGGCTTTAGTGACTCGGTGGCCGCCAATCAGACGTACGGCACTGGAATCACGGACGACGGCGGCATTGCGATCACGGCTTCCAATGGCATGAGAATTATTGACGCAGTCGGGATGAGCAGCGGCTCAGCTTACAAAGAAGGCACTACACTCGCGCCGCTTGCGGGAAATTCGGCTCACAGTTATGAAAGGAAACCCGGCGGGACTTTCGGCAATGGCATCGATACGAACAATAGCGCCGCTGATTTTGCATTGACTGCTCCCAGCAACCCACAGAATTCTTCGTCAGGCTGTCTTGATACCAGCTCGGCCGATCTCTCGATCACAAAGGCGGACTCTCCTGACCCGGTGACCATCGGTTCGAATGTGACCTACACGCTTGCCTTAACCAACAATGGCGCGGCAGTTGCTCAGAATGTCACGGTCACGGATACCTTGCCGTCCTCGGTTACATTTGTCTCATGCAGTTCAACGGGCGGCCAATGCGACGGCTCAGGCAACAACCGCATAGTGACGTTTACTTCTGTCGCCAGTGGCTCGTCAGCGACGATCACACTGGTGGCTACAGCCAATGGACCGGTAGGAATGACCATCAGCAACACGGCAACGGTCAGCTCAGCAACGCCAGATTCCAATACCGGAAACAACTCCACGACTACGACCACTCTCATCCAGGCGCAGCTCCCGGGGCTTTCTATCAACGACGTGGTGGCTGACGAGACTAATAGTGTGACAACTACTTTTAGTTTCACCGTCAGCCTGTCCGCCCCCGCGCCCACCAACGGCGTCACCTTTGATATCAGCACGCAGGACAACACAGCCACGGCCGCGAGTGGTGATTACGTCTCCAGTAGTTTGACCCTTCAGACTATCCCTTCCGGACTGCAAACCTACACGTTTGAAGTCACGGTCACCGGTGATACGACCGTTGAATCCAACGAGACTTTTTTTGTGAATGTCACGAATATCTCAGGAGCAACCGCGGCGGATAGTCAGGGCCAGGGCTCGATCCAAAATGACGACACGGCTAACCTGGTCATCAGCCAGGTCTATGGCGGAGGCGGTAACACCGGGGCGCAATTCGCGAAGGACTTTGTTGAGATTTTCAATCGCGGCTCGACCACCGTCAGATTCGCCACGACGGCCTATTCTATTCAGTATGCAGGGGCCACGGCGAGCTTTGGAGCCAGCAAAGTAGATCTAACTTCAGGAACAATTGCGCCGGGCCAGTATTTCCTCGTGCAGCTTTCGGGCGGAGCAAACGGAGCGCCGTTGCCAACTCCAGATGCGACCGGCAGCATCGCGATGGCGGCCAGCGCAGGCAAGGTTGCGCTTGTCGCCGGCACGACTGCGCTCTCTGGCAGCGGCTGTCCGTTGGCAGCGACGGTCGCTGATTTTGTCGGCTACGGCACGACGGCTAATTGCTTTGAGGGTTCCGGTCGCGCGGCCGCCCCGAGCAACACGACCGCCGACTGGCGCAAGGCCGGCGGTTGCACGGACACTAACGACAACGCCGCGGATTTCCTGGCGTCGGCTCCCTTCCCGCGCAACACGAGCTCACCTGTAAATAGCTGTAGCGCGGGCTCGCCGCCTAGTCTCACGATAAACGACGTGACGGTTACCGAAGGCAACAGCGGCACGACCACGGCAACGTTCACCGTTAGCTTGTCAGCCCCGGCGCTTTCCACCGACATTTCATTTGACATTGCTACTCAGGACAATACGGCTGCAATCGCCAACAGCGACTATGTGGCAAAGACTTTAACCAATCAATTGATGCCGGCGGGGCAGCAAACATATACGTTCAATGTGAGCATCAACGCCGATACGGCCGTTGAAAACGACGAGACGTTCTTCGTTAATATCGCAAATGCTTTCGGCGCGATGGTCACGGATGGCCAGGGCGTGGGCACAATTCAGAACGATGATCTTCCGTCCCTTTCAATCAATGATGTCTCACAGAATGAAGGCAATGGCGGAACGACAACACTCTCGTTTACCGTCAGTCTATCCGCTCCAGCCCCAACCGGAGGCGTGACCTTTGATATCGCTGCACAGGACAACACGGCGACTGTTGTCGATAACGACTATGTGGCCCGAACTTTGACCTCGCAGACGATTCTTGCCGGCAGTTCGACTTATGACTTCGACGTCACCGTCAACGGCGATCTGTCTATCGAGGCGAATGAGACCTTCTTCGTCAACGTCACAAATGTCTCCGGAACAACTGTCACCGATGGTCAGGGCCAGGGAACAATTCAAAACGATGACAGTCCGACTGTAAGCATCAACGACGTATCGCAGAGCGAGGGCAACAGCGGCACAACCACGTTCACGTTTACTGTCACTTCGTCGTTACCGGCGCCCGCCAACGGCATCACGTTCGACATCGCCACCGCCGATGGCACAGCGAAGGATGACACTCCCGCCAGCGAGGACAACGACTATGTTGCCAGGAGCCTTACCGGGCAAACCATCAGCGCCGGGAATACGAGCTTCACTTTTGAGGTTACGGTCAACAGCGACACGCTTGTCGAGGGGAATGAAACGTTTCTCGCAAACCTGGCGAACGTTTCCAACGCCACCGTCGCAGACGGCCAGGGACAGGGGACGATTCAGAACGATGACACGCCGCTGCTCGTAATCAGCCAGGTCTACGGCGGCGGTGGCAACAGCAGCGCGGCCTATACCAACGACTTTATGGAGATCTTCAATCGCGGCACGACGACCGTTGATTTCTCGGTGACGGCTTACTCGGTGCAATACGCAGCTGCAACCAGCAACTTCTCAGCCAACAGGACTGACATTACGTCAGGAATAGTTTTGCCAGGGCACTACTTCCTGATCCGGGAGGGTTCAGGAGGCGCGGCCGGTGCGGCCCTGCCAGCGCCCGATGCGACCGGAACCATCAACCTCGCTGCTACTGCTGGCAAAGTTGCGCTCGTCACCGATACGACGGCCTTGACTGCCAGTGGTTGTCCGCTGGGCGCGACCATCACAGACTTCCTTGGCTACGGAAGCACGCCGAACTGTTTCGAGACTGCTCCGATTTCGGTTTCAAGTACTAACGCAAACGCGCGCTCGGTGATCAGGACAACGAGCTGTACTGACACCAACAATAACTCCGCCGACTTCAGCAACCCCACGACCGTTCCGGTTGCTCGCAACACTGCTACAACTCCTGCTCCGTGTCCTTAGTGAAAATGTCCCTGGTCAAACCACAGCCCCTCCCATGGACCGTGCGGCTGAGTGACGGGGAGAGCGACCGACCACCGATCCCATGAGTGGAATTTCAAACCGCACCAGTACCGATTTCTTGTCTGTCCTTTCCCCGCAATCACCGACGTGATAACAGTAAGACAGATTTTCTGTCTGCCTTATGTATTTGAGCAAATCTTTGTTGAAGCTAGCCCCACCCACTATCGAAGGAACGTATCCATGAATACAACCGCACGCATCTTCAAAGTTTCCATTGTGCTACCACTGCTTCTCGCGGGATCGATAGCGCCAACTGCTCTGAGCCAGGAGAGTCAGAAAGCGTTAAGCCGCGCAGAACTAATCGCCGCCGCGCGCGAGACAATTACGGCGGCTCGTTATTGCGCCCTCATCACTCTGGATTCGTCCGGCCGGCCGCAGGCGCGGACGTTGGATCCGTTTCCACCCGACGGAAACATGGTGGTTTGGCTCGCTACGAATCCCCGGAGCCGGAAAGTCGCCGAGATTGGTCGCAACCCTCGAGTCACACTCTATTACTTCGATCGCGAGGGACAGGCATACGTTACGATCTCAGGCATCGCCCGACTGGTTAACGATCCACAGGAAAAGGCGAAACGGTGGAAGGACGAATGGAAGGATTTCTATCCTGATCGAATCAGAGACTATTTGCTGATCGTCGTGAAGCCCGAGAGGTTGGAGGTGGTAAACGTCAAAAAGGGCATCGTCGGTGATCCCAATACCTGGAAACCGCCTTCTGTTAGGTTTGCAAGTCCCTGAAATCCCCACGGCGAAAACTTGAATCGTCCAGGCCTTAGTGGCTTTGCCGCCTGATGTGCGGAAGGTCTCTGAGATCGGACATCCTTCAATACTGAAATCCTTGCAAGAGCCGCTGCCCACTAACAGGATTGAAACAACTTGCTAGCTTAGATTCGACCGCTTAGACTCACGCCGATGCATTCAATTGCCGATGCCCTCACATCGCTGCGCGACCATTTTGGATTCGCGGACTTCCGCGAAGGCCAGCGTGAGGTGATCATGGCGGTCCTGGAGGGCAAAGACGCTGTTGTGGTCATGCCAACAGGCAGCGGCAAGTCTCTTTGCTACCAACTCCCGGCCATGATGTTTAGCGGTGCGACGCTGGTTGTCTCTCCGCTGATCGCGCTAATGAAAGACCAGGTAGATGCCTTAAAGGCGCGCGACCTCCCGGCGACGTTTATAAACAGCTCTCTACCCGAGCAGGAACAATGGGCGCGCATCGCGGCCCTGCGCCAGGGTCAATTCAAGCTGGTCTACGTCGCGCCAGAGCGCCTTCGCAGCAGCCGTTTTCTCGAAGCCCTAAAATCCATCAGCGTCTCCCTCTTCGCAGTTGATGAAGCTCATTGCATCTCAACCTGGGGCCACGACTTCCGGCCCGATTACCTGCGCTTGAAAGGCGTAATTCAGGCCCTTGGTCTAAGCGGCGGTGGTGCTCGAACCATTGCGCTCACCGCGACGGCCACGCCTTACGTTCGTTCCGACATCATCCAACAATTGGGCCTCAAAGAACCGCAGACTTTCGTCAGCGGCTTCGACCGGCCGAATCTGACCATTGATGTCGTGCACACGGAGAAGGAACGCGAAAAGATCGCACGCATCAAGCGTCTGGCGAAGACGCACGACGGCTCGGGAATCATCTACGCTTCAACACGTAAAGCAGTGGAGCAGGTGGCATTGCAACTGCAGGGACAGGGATTGCGCGTGTCGGCCTATCATGCCGGAATGGGCGACACGGTACGTGTGAGGGCTCAGGAAGATTTCATGGCTGGCCGCACGCAAATGATCGTCGCAACCAACGCTTTCGGCATGGGCATCGATAAGCCGGACATACGCTTTGTCGCACATTATCAGATGCCGGGATCGATTGAGGCCTACTATCAGGAGATTGGGCGCGCGGGGCGCGATGGCCTGCCATCGTCCTGCGTCCTTTTATTCAACTATGCTGACAAAAACACGCACGACTTCTTCATTGAGGGTTCCTATCCCAGCGCTGAAATCATTCGCGACGTTTACAACGCGTTGGTGGCTACCGGCCTCAAGCGGATAGAGCTCTCAGCTTCGGAGATCGCGAAGCGCGCCGGCGCCCGCAATGAGATGGCGGTTCAGTCGTCTCTTTACCTGCTCGAACGCGCCGGTCACATACAACGGGTTGCCAGCTCGGGAAACATTGGCGGCGGCGGAAGCGCCGGCAGCCCCCCTTGGAACGCGAACACTGGGACCGCGGGCGCCTCGCCCGCACCAGTTGCCAGAGACTCAACCTCGACCAACCTCTCACGCCGCGCTCGCGGGATCGTGATGCTCGACAGCGTTCCCGCGTCGAAGCTTCGCGTGACGCCAAACGATGTCCAACGCCGCGCCGACCTGGAGCGCCGCAAGCTGCGCGAGATAATAGAGTTTTGCTACACCGAATATTGCTACCGTGCCCATATACTTGATTACTTCGGCGATCGGCATCATCCGCGCCAATGTGGAACGTGCGGCAACTGCTCGTCGCATTCGCATGCAAGAACTCCCCTCACGGGCGACGATATGTTGAACGATACAGGCGCCCGTGGCAGAAATGGGAAAGCCGGGAGGAAGGACCTTGGCGCGATGGTTCCTTCCGTTCCCCGGGCTTTGACTGACGACGAGCTGCTCCGCGTGCGAAAAATTCTGGCCTGCGCTTCGCGCATGAAAGGGAGATTTGGTAAGAACGTGCTCGCAGCAACCTTACGCGGGTCAGCGGCGAAGAACGTGATGCAGGCGCATCTGAATGAGTTATCAACCTACGGCCTCTTGAAAGACATGCGGCAAGACGACATCCTCCTTTATGTTGATGCGTTATGTGCCGCCGGTTGTTTGCGTGTCAGCCAGGGCGAGTACCCGACTGTTTCTATTACCGAATCCGGCGATCGCGTGATGCGCGAGCAGGAGCGAATTGAACTGGCGCTCGTGCAGCCAGACTCTTTACGATCCTAAATGGCTCTGCCATCTGATGTGCGGGAGGTCTATTGAGCCCGTGTCAAAACTCAGAAATCCCACCCACGGAAGTGGGTGGATTTTTCAGATCCGACCTACCAGAGGCAGCGCGGATTCTTTGGGAATCCCGCCCACGGCAGTGGGTGGATAGTTCAAGTCTAGCCTCTCCCTGCTAACTTCCGATCACCACAGGTGGGATCTGAACAATCCACCCACTGCCGTGGGTGGGATTTCTGAGTTTTGACCCAGCCTCTATTGACCTTCCGATGTGCCTTAGTTTCCTTTGGGGCTACGCCCCAGAAATTGGGGGGCGCAGCCCCGATCGAAAGAGGTCGTTCCCGGTGGGGCACAGCCACCACCGCACATCAGACGGCAGAGCCACGCCTCAACAGACCGACTGACTGGATCCAAAATAAGAACACAGAGCATATAATTGTCGTATCCTGAGGTGAATTCCTGATAGGAGGGTCTTATGTTCTGCCCTAAATGTGGCTCTACTCAGAGCGACGAGCTGAGATTCTGTAAATCGTGCGGCGCGAATCTATTGGCGGTACGTCAGGTCGTGGAAAGTCGAGAGACAGGCGAGAGCTTCGATTGGGGCAAGACCTGGGTCGCTGAGATGTTCATGTCCCCTGGGGAGATGAAGAGACGTAAGGAAGAGCTTGAGCGGCAACGTGGCATCACACCGGAGATGAAACGTTACAACGAAATCAAAGCCGGCGTAATCACGGGCATAGTCGGCATCGGGATAGCGATCTTTCTCTACGTCTTTATGCAGGGGATCATTCTAAGCGGCAACGTCACCCCAAACGCTGCGGAGATCCTCAGCCGTCTATGGATCGCCGGTGTGCTGCCACTGTTCGTCGGAATTGCCCTCATAATAAATGGCGTGTTTGTCAGCAGGAAACTCGTAGAATTTGCCAGACAGAATTCGCAAAACGCCCCGGGTAACCTCGAGGGGCTAAACCCTCAGTCCCTGGGACCCGCGGATACAAACGAATTCGTTACTCCCGGCTTCAGCGTCACAGAGGAGACAACCAAGCATCTCAGCAGTTCCAGCCAGAAGCGATAAGTCCCCTCTGCAAATAAGAAGACGCCCATACCGAACCGAGCGCGGTAGCGCCAAGATAAAAGGATGAAGGATGAATTATGAAGGATGATAAAAAAGTTTAGAGTCGGCCTCTTTCCTTATTCATCCTTCAACCCTCATCCTTCATCCTTTCTTCGCGCTACCGCGCTCGGTTCGGTATTGAGTGACCTTCTTCAATCTTCAGCGCAGGACACCGGTAACAGGGCTCGACGCACTGGCGTACAAACGTTTCGACATGCGGCCGGCAAGGTAGGCTAGCCGCCCTGCCTCTATGGCGAGTTTCATTGCTTCGGCCATCCTGGCTGAGTCTTGCGCTTCAGCGATTGCAGTGTTCATCAGG
>DASXQM010000315.1:0-12021 GCA_036507195.1 Pyrinomonadaceae bacterium
AGCGTTGTTTGGTCGCCAATCACCTCGAGCTTGAGGAGATCGGTCTCGAGAGCCTCGCGCGCCAGGCGCGCTGTGCGAATTGCTTCCTCGGCCGTGTAGCAGCCGGCGGTGTTAGGGAGTATTTGCAGCGAGGGATCGAGAGATGACGGCCGTGCCCCGGATGAAGAGGAACGACTACTGCCGCAAACGGCATTGCAAACCTACACTCTCTTTCGCAACGGGCACTCAGTTGAAGAAATTGCCGCGCAACGGAACCTGGTGACAGGAACGGTTGAGAGTCACCTGATTGAATGTATCTCTGCTGGCCTGACGGTCGATATTTCAAAAATGGTCTCGGCTGCCGACCGTAAGCAAATTGAAAACGCTATCGCCAGGCACGGCACAGATAAACTCAAACCCATTCGCGAGTCTCTGCCTGAGCAGATCACCTACAACATGATTCGCTTCGTGGTCGCCGAGCATCGCTTGGCAAAGACCGGCAAGTGAACGCAGCGAATGGAATCGCCACTGGGACCGCAGGCGTCTCGCCTGCTGGGACCGCGGGCGTCTCGCCCGCTTAAGCGCGAAGCGCGCACGGGAACAGCCAAAGCGCACACAACGTTGATGACACCGGTGAATCTATCTTTAATCGCACGACACTCTGCGTGCGCGCTTCGCGCTTAAGCGGGCGAGACGCCCGCGGTCCCAGCGCCCGCTTCGCCGGCTTTAAATAAATGATCAAAGCTCCATCGCTCGGCGCCGCAAACACGAACGAGTTTATCTCACCTGCGTTCAGTGTCACCGAAGATACGACAAAATGCCTCAGCTCAGGCCAGATGATAACCTAAGCAGATTTAATCGAGCACTCGCCAACCCTTTTGGAGTGCGCTGACCTGTCAGCGCTTTGGTCTGAGGCGGCTTGACGCCGGTGCTTAGATAGACTCAATCACACATCGGTCGCGACAGGTCGCGACCGACCAAAGCGCTGACAGGTCAGCGCACTCCAAATAAACGCCTCTTGACTTGCCCCCGCTGCCAGACTAGCATCGCGCCACAGCCACACTACCTCACCAGATCCCGCAGCTCCATTGAGCGGAGGAAGTATGCGAGCGGGTAAATGGAAATACGGCGATTCAGCACCTGGCTTCGGATTGTTATTCGCGATAATCCTTGCCTGGAGCACGGCGGTCTTAGGAGAACGACTACCGCTCAGGTCCTACACCAGCGCCGACGGCCTCAGCAGCAGCGCTATCTTCGACATTACCCGCGACCCACGCGGATTTCTCTGGATATCCAGCCGTGATGGACTGATTCGGTTTGACGGATATCGTTTCGTCACCTACCGCTTTGGCAATGGCGATGCTGATCCAACCGTTCATAGCCTGCTCGCAACCCGCGGAGGCGTGTACTGGATCGATCTTAATCGGGGAACAGACTATCGCTTCGTTCCGCAAATAGATGCGACGACCGTTGCGCCAGTTGGTCCGCCGACAACGCCAGATGATCCCCGACTTCCGCTGACAGCCGAGCCGATCATAGACACTCCATTGCCCCTGTTCGAGGACCGCGCTGGAAATCTGTGGACCAGCGATGCGACCGGCTTGTATCTCCTGAGCGAAGTGGACGGCAGACTGGTCTCGCATCATATCCCACTTAATCTGCCTGAGAACCCTGAGAAAGCGATCAGTTTTGTTAACTTCTACGATGGAGAGGATAGCCTGTGGGCTGGAACTAATTGGGGGGTGGTGCGCCGGCTCCATGATGGAAGGATCGTCCACTACAACATCAGACCTGCCGGCAAAGACGATTTAGTTATTTCTCTGGCTGAGGATCGCGACGGAAGAGTTTGGATAAGTCGCTTCGATGGACTGTTCGTGATGAAACCTGAGCCACTTTCCTCGCTTGGCGGGCTCGGCGACTTCACAACGCGCAAGCTTATCATTAAAGCCGGCCATGTAGGCGACGATGGACGACCCCAACTTCCCGAAAAGGCGGACGAGGCGGTGGCTTTTACTTCTGAAGATCTGCTGCACATCGATTCTAAGGCAGCGCAAGAGAAGCCTCCGGCTAAACCGATGATTTACAAGTTGCTCCGCGCTTCCGATGGCCGGATATGGATTTCCACCAGCCGCGGATTGATAGTCTTTGACGGACAGCAACTCCGGCGCTACACCACCCAGCAGGGTTTGAATCATGCCAATGGTATTGCCGAGGACAACGAAGGCAATATCTGGATCGGAGGAAACGGCGGTTTGATGCGGCTCAACACCAAAGGCCTAATCACTTTCGACAGCGCCGATGGTCTGATTGATCCGGCAGTGCGCAACATTTTTGAGGACCGCAACGGCGAGCTACATATCGTCGGGAACGGCATTGCACTTGGTCATCCCATTATTAGTCGACTGGCTAACGGCGGTTTTGTGACGAGCCATCCTGTCTTGCCGGAAGGTACAACCACAACCTGGCTTTCGAACATTGCTCTGCTCGATAGCCACAACGAACTATGGATGGCCACGCAACAAAAGCTCTACCGCTACTCAGGAGTCAATCGCATTGAAGACGTGTCCGGTAAGCGTCCGACCACCAGCTATTCAAGACGCGACGGTCTGAGCGGCGATGCGATCTATCGGATCTTCGAAGATAGCCGGGGCGATCTTTGGATCAGTACACGCAGGGGCTCCGAGACTGACACGCAACGTGGCCTGACAAGATGGGAACGAGCTACCGCCAGATTTCACGCATTCTCAGAGGTGGAAGGCTTTCCCCCAGAGGTTTCTCCTTCTGCCTTTGCGGAAGACCGCAGTGGCGCACTCTGGCTCGGACTGTCCGACGGTGG
Source organism: Pyrinomonadaceae bacterium (assembly GCA_036507195.1). Taxonomy (GTDB): domain Bacteria; phylum Acidobacteriota; class Blastocatellia; order Pyrinomonadales; family Pyrinomonadaceae; genus PSRF01. The sequence continues at coordinate 2,816 of DASXQM010000315.1, forward strand.
GCTAGTGCGGTATCGGGATGGACGGTTCACGCGCTTCAGCGAACAGGAAGGTGTTCCCGCCGGCACAGTGACAGACCTTCACCTTGATCGCTCCGGACGTTTGTGGCTGGCCTCGAGTCGCGGCGGACTAGGACGCCTTGACGACCCATCAGCGCCCTTGCCCAGCTTTAAGTCCTTTACAATTGCCGACGGCCTCGCCAGTAACAACATCCGCTGCATCACCGAAGATTTGTTCGGCAATATCTACGCCGGCACGGTGCGTGGTGTGAACCGCCTTTCGCCGGACACAGGGCGTGTCAGGTATTACGGGATCGCCGACGGGTTAGCTGGAGATTTCGTGACCGTCGCTTACCGTGACCGGCAAGGCGCGCTCTGGTTCGGCACCTACAATGGGGTCTCAAAACTTGTTCCCGAACCGGACCAGCCATCAACGGAACCACCAATTCTCATCGGCGGCTTACGCATTGCCGGTGTAGATTATGCGGTTTCGCCACTGGGCCAATCTGAAATTGTCGGGCCGGAACTTAGCGCAAATCAGAACGATCTGGAAATTGATTATTCCAGTATCAGCGTCGGCGCCGCAGCGGCGCTGCACTATCAATACAAACTTGAAGGAGCGGATCAGGATTGGAGCGCGCCCACTACCCAACGCTCCATCAGCTATGCCAGCCTTTCGCCTGGCGCGTATCGGTTTCTGGTACGCGCCGTTGGCGTTGACGGCACGACGAGCGCCAAGCCAGCCACAATTTCCTTCCGAATTCTCCGCCCTATGTGGCAACGCTGGTGGTTTGTCACGATCGCCGCACTCTTTGTTTTTGGCGCCGCCTCGCTGCTCTACAAATACCGCGTCAATCACCTGTTGGAAGTTGAGCGCGTGCGCACGCGCATCGCGACTGATCTGCACGATGACATCGGGGCCAGCTTGTCGCGAATGGCCATCCTGAGCGAGGTAGTCAAACTGCAAAACGACGGCCAGAACGAGCGTTCGTCGCGAATGCTCACGGACATCTCCGACTCGGCGCGTTCGCTGGTTGATTCAATGAGCGACATCGTATGGTCCATTGACCCGCGTCGCGACGACCTCCAGAGCGTGGTGCGGCGGGTGCGGCAGTTCGCTGCCGATGTACTCGAATCGCAAGGCATCAAGTGGGATTTGCTAATCGCCGCAGATCTCGCCCAGGTAAAGCTCCAGCCCGAAGAGCGCCGCCATCTGTTTCTGATTTTCAAGGAAGCGTTGACCAACATCGCTCGTCATGCCAGCTGCACCGGCGTTCTGGTCCAACTCACAGTAGCAGGTCATCAACTTCGCGCAGAGATTAGCGACGACGGAAAAGGCTTCCTGGCCATTCCCAGATCTGCGGGCGCAAATGGGCGCGGCGGACACGGGGTTGAGAACATGCGGGCGCGCGCCGCGCAGTTAGGTGGTCGCCTGGAGATCGACTCGACTGCCGGCGTCGGAACTCGGCTCACGCTAACCATGCCGCTTGCTGAACAGCATGGCATGAACATGCTCTTTTCGCGTTTGCGTAAGTGATCTACTATCCACGTTGCTCCGGCTTTCCCTCCAATCTCATGTCAGAGACCACACAAATTTTGACGGCGCTGGTCGAAGACGACCGTGCCACGCGCGAGGGCTTAAGCCTATTGATTGATGGCACTCCGGGCTATCGCTGTATCGGCTCTTATCGATCAGTTGAAGAGGCGTTGCGCCCGAAGAGTAGCGAACAGCCTGACGTTCTCCTGCTCGATATTCATCTGCCTGGAATGCTCGGCTCGGAAGGTGTTCGGGTCTTCAAAGAAAAGTATCCCGGGCTTCAGATTCTGATGCTGACCATCTACGCCGAACAGGATTTGGTTTTTGAGTCTATTTGCAACGGCGCGTGTGGCTATCTGTTAAAAAAGACGCCGCCCGCCAAGCTGTTGGAGGCAATCCGCGAAGCATTCGAAGGTGGTGCGCCCATGTCGCCCGAAATTGCGCGTAAGGTAGTGGCGCTTTTTCAAAAGACCGGGCCGCCTCCAAAGCTCGATGAACAACTCACGCCGCAGGAAGTGCGCCTGCTAAAGTTGCTCGCCGAAGGTTACAGCTATCAATCGGCCGGCGACCAACTAAACATCAGTCTCAACACCGTCCGTAACTACATCCGCAGCATCTACGAAAAACTTCACGTCCATTCCAAATCGGAAGCTGTCAGCAAAGCGCTTCGCAGCAGATTGATATCTTAAGGCCTCTTCGCTCTACCAAGGCCCTCTACCACCAACTACTCGCCGCTAACAACTCGCCAATTGAGAAAAACGCATAATCATGCTCTGCCCGCTCACTGGCGATCAGCATAGACTCGCAACCACTGTCAGGACATGCGGGCTGTGAGAACAACTAATGCGTAATCCGTATCTTGCCACCTCAAGGTTTCCCCCGACACAGAATTCGATTAGGCCACCTTGATGTCACCCAGGCGGACAGGCTTCCAGCCGTCAATGAAGCTTTGAAGGAGTAACCAACATGAAGAAGTCCACGAATTACTTATTGGCCGTTTCCGGTCTTGTCATTCTGCTGGGATCGTTTGTGTTGAGCGTGCCCAAAGTGAGTGACGCCCAGAACCAACGAAATCCGCAGCCAGTGACGGTTGAAAACACCGCCCAGGACCCGGTGCCAGTTGCGGTCCTGAATCGAGTACGTACCTGCCCCGACCAGAACTGTCCAGCCGCGACGCTCAACGCCAACGACCGGAACGCTTTCCAGAAGAGTGTGCCAATTAGCATTCCGAAGGGGCAGCCCGGTGCAGGAACAGACGTGCCCCTGCCAGCAGGCAAACGCCTGGTTATCGAGTTCGTCACGGCCCTCCATTACACAATATCGCCGCCGACATCAATTGAGATTCGCACGCGAGTGAACGGCGACGACGCGGACTTTGCACTTCTTGAAACCAGGCAATCAGTACCGAATGTGGACCTGTGGATCACTACCCAACAGGTGCGAGTGTATGCCGATGCGCCGGGCTTTCGCGTCGAAGCAGGCCGGGAGGGACCATTTCTTGAGGACGCATTTGCAGAAGTTTCCATCTCCGGGTATCTGGTGGACCTGTAGCCAACATCTCGATGACCTTCACGGTCAAGAAAGAACTTCTCGAGGGACCAAATTTTAACCAGACTCTCGCCGCGACGCGCGCTAAGTTGATCGCGGGCTCAAACGTTAAGGGAAAGGTCGGGGTGCTGGCACAGATTTGATAACCGATCGTCGAGAAAGAATCACTTCATGAAAACTCGATACATTCATTCGTCGCAGGGTGGCTTTACCGTGATCGAATTGCTCGTCGCAATGGCCTTGATCGTTTTCATCATGACGAGCTTGAGTCGGGCGTTTTCGGAGGGCGCAAGGACGTTCCGTCAGCTGAAGGCCATCGGCGATCTTGACGAACGGCTCACTGATGACTGCTCGGCATTGGCAGAGGACATTGCGGTGACAAATCAGCAGGCCACGGAATTCATCGGGAATGGCCTGCGAACGGGGACGGTGAACCGCGAGGAGGCAGGCGCCCTCCGCGTACAGTACGAAGCCATCTGTGCTGAGGCGGTGGACCTCGAGGTGCGATTGCGAGAAGTCCAAAGCCAAATCCACAACCCTGGCGCACAACGAGTCTTGCAACGTTCGCTAAATGAACTCGAAAGACTCAAGTCCTTAGCCGCGACCATGGTCGAGCTGTTACGGCTGCTCTAGAAAAGAACAATCGACAATGGGAACGCGCGTTACTCGATGGATCATTGAGATAGGAGAACGTCATGAAAACACGAAACATTCGAACAAAGCTGATTGCAATGGCGATGATGGTGACGATGCTCGCGGCTATCTGGACAGTTTGGGGTACGAGCAGCGCGGAGGCTGTAATCGCGATTATTAGGCAAACGGGCGTCTTTAGTCTTGCCCGTGGCCAAGCCACCAGTGCTCACGTAGTTAATACGTAGAGCTGGGCCAGGCTTCTTCCTTCGAATTCGGCCCGCCGCCTGATTGGGCAGAAGGGCAGCGGATGGCAATTCGGTTGGTATTGACGGTCGACGGCGTTGCCGACCGTAACAAGCCCGGTTTCATCGCCACACAGGAGGTCTACAACACCGGCGATGGCAAGACAACCGTGTTCCTACCGTATCTCGAGTAATGAGAACAGAGCGCTGAGAAAGGAAAGCGTCATGAAAGCTCGAAGCATGTTGATGAAACTGTTTGTCATTGTACTAATGCTGGCAACAATCGCCGTCGTCTGGGTTAGCTGGAACGCAAGTCCCGCGGACGCGGCCGACCATCGGGATCGTAGAGGCTTTGGTTTGGTGAGCCTGAATCCTGGCCAGGTCGCGCGCCTCAACGTCTTTTCGTTAAGAATCAATGAGAACCAGATGGGCGAACAACACAGCGATGCCGAAGAGGCGCGTCCGCGCCGGATCACCATCGCTTTCGATGTCTATACAGCGGGCCCTGAAAACGCACGGCCTTCGGCCGCAAACAGCGACAACACTTGCGCCAGTGCGCTCAGATTCGTAACCAGAAGATCATGCGAAGTCACGCTGCCGCGCGGCGACGCGGTCACCTGGGATTTCACTGCGCCGCCTGAAGGCGCGGTGATTCGTGCAGTAGTCAATCCGGCCCAGTTCGATCCGCACATCATTTCGTCGTTGGAAATCATGGAAGGCGGGAGAACCATGCACTTCATCAATCCGAATGAGATTGATCCGTAGCAGGGTCTCTGAAGCGTTGGTCCCGGTGAAGTAAGTATCCCGACTCGTCGGGATGGCGGATGGGTGTGCTGCCACAAACCACTCAAGCCGCCGGTCGCCATCAGGTGAGCTCATGGCAGATCGAAAAGCGGCAAAGTTCAGATTCACTTGACACACTCACAATCAGAAATGAGGACACGGCAATGAAAACGACGACGACACAATCACGGAATCTGGTTCGCGGAGCGATCCTGCTTCTCGTGTTGACAGGTTGGTTCACCGCTCCGCGACTGTTCAGGCAGTGGGCGGAACCTACGGCACTTGCAGCGCCCATGACTTTCGTCGTAAACACCGCCGCCGATGCAGACGACGGCTTATGCTCACCAGCGCCAAGTGGCTGCACGCTGCGCGAAGCAATCAACGCTGCCAACGCCAATTCTGGCGCGGACACGATCAACTTCGACATTCCGGGCGGCGGCGTCAAGACTATCCAGCTGACCTCAAACCTTCCAAACATCACCGGTCCGGTGACAATTGACGGTTACACACAGGGCGTGGCGACACCCAACACCTTGGCGGTTGGCGACAATGCCGTGTTGCTCGTTGAATTGGATGTATCGGCCGTCTCAGATGCCGGCTGCTGCGTGGCAAGCGGGCTGAGAATCTTCGGAGGCAATAGCACAGTAAAAGGCCTGGTCATCAACCGCTTCAATGCCGTCGGTATACAGTTGAGTGGGGGCGGAAACAATGTGATCGAAGGTAACTTCATCGGCACCGACCCTGGCGGTGCCATCCCTCTCGGCTTAAATAGCGGCATATTGATTAGCTCAAGTAACAACACAGTCGGAGGCACGACACCGGCTGCCCGGAACGTTTTATCGGGAAACACTTTCGGCTTACAGATCGCCGGCAATGGGGCCAATGGTAATCAGGTACAAAACAACTATATCGGCACTGACAGGTCCGGCAACTCACCGTTGGGTAACACGGTCGACGGCGTGCTGATTCTTGCCGCGTCGAATAACGTATTAGGGGGTACTCTTGCGACGTCGGCCAACCTGATCGCCTTCAACGGGAGCATCGGCATTGCGTTAAATCAATCCGGCACCGGCAACGCCATCCTCGGAAACTCCATTCACTCCAACATCGGTTTGGGAATAGATCTGCACGGCGACGGCGTAACGCCGAACGACACCGGAGATAGCGACACCGGCGCGAATAATTTGCAAAACTTCCCAGTTCTCACGTCGGCGAGTTCTGCTGCTGCTAACACAACTATTCATGGCACGCTCAACTCGACTCCGGGCACCCAGTTTCGCGTCGAAATCTTCTCGAGTCCTTCGTGCGACGACTCCGGCAACGGCGAGGGCAAGAAGTTGATCGACTCTGGGAATCTGATGACCAATGCCAGCGGCGACCTCGGTTTCGCTTCTGTGGTCCCAAATGCATCGTTAGATGGTCCCTATATCACCGCGACGGCCACCGACCCCTTAAACAACACTTCGGAGTTTTCGAAATGCATCCCGGCGCTGGCTTCCACTCTCGTGGTGAATTCAACAGCCGACACCGACGACGGCTTTTGTACCTCTTCAGCGGGCGGCTGCACCTTGCGCGAGGCGATCAACGCCGCCAATACGAACTCACTTCTAAACGCTATTAACTTCAACATTCCCGGTTCAGGAGTCCGCACGATTTCCCCGACGTCGGCTCTTCCGGACATCACCGGGCCGGTGATCATTGATGGTTACACGCAGCTGGGCGCAAAACCCAACACGCTGGTAGACGGCAACGACGCGGTCTTACTGATTGAACTGAACGGGGCGGGAGCGGGTCCCGTAGATGGGCTCGTGGTCAAGGGCGGGAGTTGTGTCGTGCGCGGGCTGGCGATCAATCGCTTCAGCAGCGCAGGAATAGTAGTGAAAAATAACGGCGACAACGTGATCGCGGGCAATTTCATCGGGACCGACCCGACTGGCACTACCGACCTCGGCAACTTCAACGGCGTTGGCCTGTTTAACCAGCCGGGGAATAGGGTGGGGGGGCAGCTTCCCGCCGACCGGAACGTCGTTTCAGGCAGTGAGATCGGCGCAGGCATCTTCATCCAAAATGCAATGAACAACGTGATCCAAGGTAACTATGTGGGTACGAACGCCGCCGGTACGGCTCCCATTGGTAACTTCCACGGACTGCATATTGACGGCTCATTCCTCAACACGATTGGCGGGAATAGTGTCGGAGCGCGCAACCTCTTATCGGGCAACAATGTCGGCGTGCATCTTAATACTGCGCACGACAATATTGTGCGAGGAAATTTCATCGGCACAGATTTGACCGGCACTAACGGTTTGGGTAACTCCGGGGCAGGTGTGTCCATCGGCCCATTACAGACCTCCTCCGGCAATATTATCGGCGGCTTTGGTTTAGACGACGGCAATGTGATCGCCTTCAATGGCGGCGACGGAGTCACCGTCAATCTGGGCATCGAAAATGCCATTCTCGGAAATTCCATTCACTCTAATGGCGGACTGGGGATCGATCTCGCGCCCGATGGTGTGACTGCTAATGACGCGAATGATGGTGACTCGGGTGTGAACAACCTGCAAAACTTCCCTATCCTTAACTTGGCCACCGCCAACGCGGGTAAAGTCACCGTCCAGGGCACGCTAGACTCAACTCCCAATACACAGTTCAAGGTTCAGCTTTTCTCCAACTCTTCATGCGACCCTTCCGGCCACGGCGAGGGCGAGAAACTGGTTGGGTTGTTCAAAACGACAACCGTGACAACCGATTCTGGCGGTAATGCGAACTTTACAATAAGCCTAAACGCATCCGCAGGCGGAAAATTCATTACCGCGACAGCGACTGATCCAGATGGAAATACCTCCGAGTTCTCGCCCTGCATCCAGGCGCCATTTACCAGCACGTTCCAGTTTGGCTTGCCGACTTACAGCGTGCTTGAAGACTGCACCGAAGTTATCGTCAACGTATCGCGTGTCGGGGACACGTCAACGGAGGCAAGCGTTGATTACTCCAGCCAGAGTGGAACGGCGTCAGATCGCACCGATTTCACAACAGCGCTGGGCACGCTTCATTTCGCTCCTGGCGAGACAGCGATGAGCTTCACTGTCCTTGTCTCCGAAGACTCATTCGTCGAAGGGACCGAGACGGCAACTCTGGCGCTGAGCAATCCAGTGGGCGCAGGTCTCGGCACTCAAGCGACGGCAACTCTGGAGATCACAGATGACCAGCCAGAGCAAACTAATAACCCCCTAGACGTTGCCGAGCAGTTTGTCTGCCAGCACTACCAGGATTTTCTCAACCGTGAGCATGACGTTGCCGGTCTTAACTTCTGGACTAACGAGATTGAGTCGTGCGGAGCAGACCTGCAGTGCCGCGAGGTCAAGCGCATCAACGTTTCGGCGGCCTTCTTCCTTTCAATAGAGTTTCAGGAGACAGGCGGAGATGTCATCCGCACTCAGCGCGCGGCTTTTGGAAACAAGTCAGACACAGCAGCCTCGCGCCTTACCTACCTGCAATTCCTTCGTGATGCGAGGCAGGTCGGCAAAGGAGTCGTCGTAGGCGAACCTGGCTGGCAGCAAAAACTCGAAAACAACAAACAGGCTTACGCCGAGCAGGTCGTCACCAGTGTACAGTTCGTAGCCCAGTACCCACTCAATCAAAACGCAGACACGTTTGTGGATGCACTGTTTGCTTCGGCTGGTGTCGTGCCATCAGCAACAGAGCGGCAGGATGCGATTAATGCATTTGGCGCTGGCGCCACGGCGGGTAGAACCGCAGCCCTGCGGAAGGTCACAGATTCACAAACATTGCGCGCGGCGGAGTTCAGACCGGCGTTTGTGCTGATGCAGTACTACGGCTACTTGCGAAGAAATCCTACCGACCCGCCCGACAACAACGACAATGGCTATCAGTTCTGGCTCGCAAAGCTCAATGCCTTCAACGGTGACTTCGCCCAAGCCGAGATGGTCAAGGCGTTCATTGTTTCGACGGAGTATCGATCACGCTTCGGACAGCCATGACCAGAAGCCTGCGGAGCAGGCGTCAGCATAAAGCGTGGGGTGGCGCGGAGCGGCACCCCAGGACCGTAAATTGAAAACCGCAAGAGCCTGCGGAGCGGGCGATGGAGTAGACCTAGCAAAACCGGTGAGTGAAAATGATCCCGCTGTCGGCCGCTTCGCGGACTCTTACAAATTTTCTGGTACTAAGTTCCTGGGGTTGCGCTGCGGTCCACCCCAGGCTTTATGCTATCGGCTGCTCCGCAGGCTGGGAGTTGACGGCAATCTTTGCTTGAAAGTTTTTGAGATGAGATCCAAGGCTGCTGAACTCAACGTATAACACCGGTGACAGGGCTCGACGCACTGGCGTACAAACGTTTCGACATGCGGCCGGCAAGGTAGGCTAGCCGCCCTGCCTCTATGGCGAGTTTCATTGCTTCGGCCATCCTGGCTGAGTCTTGCGCTTCAGCGATTGCAGTGTTCATCAGG
>DASXQM010000316.1:0-33837 GCA_036507195.1 Pyrinomonadaceae bacterium
GGGTACTCCACTCCGCGGCCACAGGCTCAGCGCAGCCGCAAAGGCTTCGTGCATCGCCTCCTCGGCAAGATCAAAATCACCGAGCAAGCGGATCAGAGTTGCCAGGATTCGTCCCGAATCCACGCGATAAAGGGAGTCGAGTTGTTCGCGTATCTGCTTATGTATCTGCTCTGGGGAACGCTCTGACATGACGACGACCCTAGCAAACCAGCAACCCCGAATCAATTTGGCAAACGACGGATCGATGCAAAGTGCCCAAGTCGTGACTCTGAAATCTCGACAACAGAACGCTTCCTCGGTTGACTCAAAATCGCCAATGCACTCATTTGAGCTTCGTACAAGCTCAACACTACCGCGATGCTCTCGAGTCACGAGCAATCCGGAAGTTGAACCACAAAAGCGAGATGGTCAGAATTAGGCTTCGGGGACTCGAGGCATTTATGAGATGGGTTGTAGTCTCTTTGTTTTCCAATATCACCCCTCACAGCGAGTTTCTGGAGGATTTTCCGGATATTTGCGAGTATCGTCATAACGGTAACTTCTTTTGAGCGGCTACTATGAGAATCAGTAAGAAAGGAATATTTATGAAAGAGAATAAGCAACCAACCGGATCGAACACTCACAATCGCCGGGACTTTTTGGTGAAGACGGCGGTTGCTGCAGCCGGATTGGTCATCGTTTCATCGTGCGCATCATCATCGGATCAGTCATCAGCCAGGGGAAATGGCCAACACAAGCGGCAAGGGACAACAGTGTGACCGTCGGTGCTGGGGTGGAAGGGGTCAGCGTTGAGGCATACCAAGTTTCATGAGCGAAACAAAAGGAGTGAAGTTATGAGTAAGGTTTGGTTTATCACAGGTGCCGGCCGTGGTATGGGCACCGACATCGCCAGGGCGGCGCTCGCTGCCGGCAACGCCGTCGTCGCGACCGGCCGTAATCCCGACGCCGTCAGAAAGGCAGTCGGCGATGCGGACAATCTGTTGGTCGTTAAGCTCGACGTAACTAGTCCGCAGGACGCTGAGGCAGCGGTGAAGGCTGCGGTCGACCGCTTCAGCTGCATAGATGTGCTGGTCAACAATGCGGGTAACTTCTACGCCGGATTCTTCGAGGAGATCAGGCCCGACGATTTCAGGGCACAGATCGAGACCAATCTGTTCGGTCCGGTGAACGTCACTCGCTCCGTGCTTCCTTTCATGCGCCGGCAACGCTCCGGCCTCATCGTGCAGATATCGTCGACCGCCGGGATATCCGGACAAGAATTCGTCTCCGCCTACGCTGCTTCGAAGTTCGCCGTCGAGGGCTGGATCGAATCGCTGGCCCCCGAGGTCGCGACTTTCGGCATCCGCACGATGCTCGTGGAGCCCGGCTTCTTCCGCACCGAGTTGCTCACAGAGGAATCGACGAATTACCCGGAGCCTTCGATCGACGACTACGCCCAGAAAACCAAACAGACGGTCACGGCGTGGAAAGGAATGAATGGATTGCAAGGCGGAGATCCAGGCAAGCTCGCAAAGGCGCTGATCCAACTCACTAGTCTGGACGATCCGCCGCTTCGCTGGGCCGCCGGAGCCGATGCCATCGGGACCTTCGAGCGGAAGGCCAACGACCTCCTAGCTCAGGCCGACGCATATCGCGACCTTTCATCGGCGCTGGCGTTCGACGAGGTCGGAGGCGCCGCGCAATAAAGTTAGATCGCACGCTCGTACTTCAGGTATGAGTAAAATGGATCACTTGAAGGGAACCTCGGAGCTATTATGCTCGGCTTAAGTCCGCTGATCTGAGCGAGCTTCAAACCGCTTTCTCCCAGGACTGGTAAGTCTCCAATGACGTCTCAAAGCTGGAGCTCCAACCCGCGGGGCAACGCTCCTATGCAAACGGGCTTTTTGCGTCAGCGCCTAGTTACGTGGTGTCTACTTTGGCCATTAGATAGACACCAAAGCTACGGATGTTGTTGTAAGTACCTGGGTTAGTTAAGTTTACGACCGAACTCGAAGTTCGAACCCCTCTTACCGGTAAGTCATTGAAAACACAACACTTAGGGGATGGCACCGAAGGGGGAATTCGTCGGTGTCTCGAACTCATTATATTACTGACACTTACAAAATGTCCCAAAATCTCGCGTCTCAACCAAGTCTCAAACTTTTTGAGGAGCGGCTAAAGTCACTCTGAATTGAGAGTCAATTTCTCACGAGAAGACCTTGGGGTTATGAATCCCAAATAACTCCTCGCACCAGGTTTGTCCTAAGCAAAAAGCCAAGAAAACAATGGGTCGCGGTCGGAAAAGATGCGTTTATGTGCCTTATGCGCCATAGGTTTGGAGATGAATCTCGGCAAAATCTCGGCAAATTATTTTGGAAAATAAAATCACGCATACGGGATTCGAATGGCAATTGCAAAAATTACGAGAATCTAGAGTCACAACTAAGTCACGAAGTTAAAGCAGTGTCGCCGGTGAAAGTCTTGATGGATTTCGCCTTGGCCTGAATCCTCAAGAAGACGTGCTATTTACAAAGACTCCCTCAGCCCTTAGTGGAGCTAGTCTTATCGAGTGCGGCTCGAATGCCGCGCGCTAGCTTCAACGCATCGTCATTTGCCCAAAAGTGCATAAAGAAAAGACGCGGAGATTCGACCAGCATGTGGCTGTGCAGCGCAGTGACCTCGATGCCATTGTCGCGCAGCGCGCGGATAACCGGGTTGACTTCGCTGCCGATCAGAACGAAGTCACCGGTGATCGCAGCTTTGCCTCCGCCTGTCGGCTGGAAGTTGATTGCCTGCGCGACGCCCATTGAAGGCGGCACCTCCATGTCGTTGTCCATGATCTTGTCGGCTCGTGGAACGGAGAATTGATAGACCCCGCCGTTTACTTTTCCACTTTGGCCCATGATCTGATCGATTTGCTTCGTGTCAATTCCCAAATCCTGATTCGGAGGAGCGGCGGCGGGTGCCGCGAAGGGAGTCTTGCTCAACGCGAGCGCATCATGGATGGCCTTGGCGATCTTCACACCGTCTCCCATCGCATGAATGTGCATGTACATCACTCGTGGAGATTCATGCAGCACATGGTTGTGTAAAGCCGTTGGTTCGATTCCGCCTCCTTCAAGTTTGGTCATGACCGGCGTCACTTCATCTTCGATAAGGACCAGGTCGCCCATCACCATCGTCATATCGCCGGTCTTCTTGAAAGCTACCCAGGAACCAAGAGCAAGGGCTGGTTTGAGTTCCACACCTGAGACGGTGACCTTTAGATCGCTGCGCGGGAGACTGACTTTGTAAACATCACCTGGCTGCATCGAGCCTGCTTTACCCAACGCCTGCTCAACCGGCTTCCAATCTGTCGCGCCCCCCTGTGGCTGGTTGTTTGTTTGCCCCGACTGGTTCTGCGGCGCCGAGCACGCCACCAACACAAACAAGGTCGCAACTGCAAACGCGACGAGGCACAGCACAACTCTTCTGGTCCGACGCATCAGAGATAAATGGCCCAATTCTCGACCCGGCATGTTTCTGTCTCTTTTCATTTTCACTCTTGCCCTTCTTCTCGCTCTGGTTTTTTCATTCCTGATTGTTTATTTTGGGGGCTTGGTCTTGCTTGATGGTCGCGTAGAGTGCGTCATAAACCAATGCGGCGCGCTTAGATTTACGCCTGAAGCCTTCACTGCAAGCGTTAGCCGCGGAATCGGCCGTTACATGGAAATTTGAACCTACACCCCTAATGTAGTGCGCTCGTTCATTCTAGCTCTCTAATGATTACAATACTTGCAAATTTGCTAAGCACTTCGGTCTTATATCCACTGCATCCCCACGAATATTGAACCAACAATTCTCATTTATACGCCAGCCCGCTTATCAATATGTACTTTAGCAGTGCGCCTGCTTTATCTCAGTCGTTACGGCGTACTAATATTATTCAGCCGAGGAGAATGATATGGCACGAAGGATCGTTCCATTCCTAGCTCTCTTTTCGTCGCCCCTATCATCTGGGGCGGCAAACATCGATCACCCATACTTTGTTCGTTCGTTGGTTGGCAGTAATCTCAACGTCTAAGAATCTCTTGATGACTTCAATGTTAGTCATCGTGTGAAGCGACAAAGAACCAGTCGCGAATGAGCCGCCCCCAGCCAATGCGAGTGGAATGAGCAATTGGTCGGCCAAATGCTCTCCCACGGGTGCTTCTGTTTTGAGATAATCGAGCGCTTCATCTGCCGCTTTCTCAGCTATTATTTCGGCGCGCACACCACGCTCGCCGATTCTGGTAAATACTTCCGTTAGATTCTCACTTTCGATCTCAATCATTACTGCGGTGCCACGGCTAATTGCATTGTCGGATATTTCAGCGTGAAGTTGTTCATCATTCAATCCCATCCTGTCTTTGATGACGGCAAGCTCTCTTTCGGCCATGCTAGCCGGAAGATTCACGACCAACGCTCGGGCACGTTGCGCACGAATTTTTCCGCGTTTCAGTAGATCGAGTCGCTGAGGCTTGACCGCAGGTTCAATGAACACATCAAAACGTCCTCCTCCTGGAGGATAAAAACCGTAACGGCCGAGTTCGATTAAGATTTGGGGTCCAGTCTGGCTTACCAGCGGCAGAAATGTTCGTTCGAGAAAATCATAAGGTGGAGCGTGCACATTGTGCGTTCCTCCTTGAAGTCGCAACATGCTTGGACCAGAAGCGATCATCAAAGGCGGCAGGACTGTCTGCAACACGAGCGTGGCGCTGCCGGCAGTTCCAATATCAAAAATGTAATCACCGGGCTTGACGGCGCCGGGAATAAATGTGAATTCAGTTGAGCCAACAGCAGCCCCTTCAACTTTGGCCTGGCCGACTTCTGCGGCCGATTTTACAGCGGTAAGGTGCTGTTGACGTAGTCCGGGCTTCTCGCGATTGGCGCGAACATGTTCAGCGCGAAAAGGCTTGCCTGTCACGAGCGACAGCGCCAAGGATGTGCGAATGATCTGGCCGCCACCTTCACCATATGCTCCATCTATTGTCAGCATTTTGTGCGCTATTTTATGCCGGCAAGCCTCTAGAAGAAGTCAAACAATTTAAGCAAGCCCACGAAGCCGATTAAGCCGAACCCGATTAGCGCGGCAAGTCTCCACGACGGAATCAATTTCTCGCAGCGCGGGCAGCGCAGGTGGGACTTAAACAGACGTCCGCGGCAACGAGGGCAGTATTTTTGTTATGAGGTTTCGACAAGCCAGCTCCTGAGCTATGTTGACGTCAAACTTGATTCTTCCGTCTGGCCGCAACCCTGCGGTTCGTTATTTTGCCGCTCCTTCCGAAACGCAAAACAATTAAAGAAACAAACTTATGAGAGCTGAAATTAATCTATTGAGAAGAAGAAAGAAGGATTAAGGAAAACGTCTGGAGATTCACTTCGGTCTCAAAACTGGAAACCTGGTTTTTAGTTGTTCTACGATGGCCTCGGCATATATTAGAGCGCCCTCTCGGTTCGGATGTCCCAGAGCCGCATAACGACATAGCAGCTCCTCGTTTTTTCTTTCTTTCTTTTGACTGGGAGTCTCGTTTGGCGGAGCCTTCCAGAATTCTTTACAGCTTGCGGCTCTTTGCTTCCTTGTCTCGTCGTTCGTCCTCAGTAGGATTCTTCCAAAGGACAAGATCGCCATCAACTTTCTTAGCGGAGAACTTTCGAAATTCCATAATTGCGTCTTGCGTGCGCGGAAGGAATGCTCGGGCCCTAAATGAATCTCCGCAAACATAACTCGTCCGTGAGCGTTCCTTCTGCTCAGTTCAGCGCTAACGTTTTTGACTGCTTGATCCAGGCCTTTGTTTGAGGAGCGATACCACTGGTCTGAGTTTGCTACCATTCGCTTGAACATCACTTCCTGACTCAGCGTGGCAGCACCAGGAATGGCCTTGTAAAATCTTTTAGTCAACCCTCTCATGAACACGTCATTGCGAGTCTTCTCCGAAACAAAGGGATAATACCCAGTGACGATCACATAAGCGGAGGGGAATGAAGATGTGATTCTTCGTAGTAACTTTTCCATTGGCGGGCCACATTTCGCTTCCGTCAGTAGACGTATTTCCTCTGTAGCGTTAGCAGCATTCAATACATAGCGCGCACCGAGGTCATTGACGCATCCGCTCACGAGCACCAAATCTATTTCCCTGCCATTAACGTAATACCGGAGCGCCCGTTCCAACTGATCAACTATAGAGGGCCGGGCGACATTCACTTCGCCATCAACTGAGCCGTTGCTCGCTTCCCTGCTGTCAGCCTCCACTACTGCTCCAGAATGTGCCTCGATCCTTTCAATTACTGGCCGGCCCGTGTGCTGCGCTAACCAGACTTCTATCTGATGCCAGGACTTGTTTTCCGACCTCAATCCTAGCCCCCACATTATCGAGTCTCCCAAAACGAGGATGGTGAGCGGCTCAGCCGCCGGCTTTAGTGAACCACTTTGGGAGTTCTGACATTGGGCACTGGCCGCGACGAGAGATAGCGTCAGGGCTATGGATAGGAACGACTGAGTAATGGTTTGGAACCTCACCTGTGGTCTCCCGGTCGAAACCTAATCTTCAGCCTGGCCGTGACGCGATTTGGTTAGGAAGTGGTTCAGCGTAACCTTAAACAATTCAACCTGTAAAGACGGCCAAACAATATTTACTTCGGCCAGCCAAAGAATCTGCCTTTTCCCGTAATGCGTCTCAGCTAAACCTTTTTTAGGAATACGCCTCATTCCGTATCAGGAGCGAAGTCATGGTCCAACCTGACCTTGTGTAAGAGAGTTTGCCCCTGTATTCTGGTTTCCATCAGGCCCAACACGAGTCCCGACCTTCTGTTTGGCTCAACGTCCGAACACTCCGAAAGGCTGCAATACATGCCAATCCCCAAGTTTCGGATCCTTTGCACAGAGGACGACCCCGATACGCGTGATCTCATCGTCATAATACTCAACGCTCACAACTGTGAAGTGGTTACCGCGGCAAGCTCTGCTGAATCGCTGCGTTTGGCTCGAACCCAACACTTTGATCTTTATCTGTTAGACAACTGGTTGGCCGGTTCTTCTGGTATTGAACTTTGTGAGGAATTGAGGAAGTTCGATTCGAAGACTCCAATACTCTTTTACTCTGGCGCTGCCAACGATGCAGACAAAAAGCAAGCTCAAGAATGCGGCGCACAAGGATATCTGACTAAGCCCGCAGATGGTGACGCGTTGGTTGCAGAAGTTTTTCGTCTAATTGCCGCATCGCAGTCGTCGCGTACTAATTCGGCGGGAAAATAGACTCGCTCAAAACCGGCGGAAGGGAGTTATGGGTAGCAGACGAGTAACGATCAGCATGGCGTTGATAGCCTTGATCTGCTTTTTCCTGCCGTGGGTGCAATTGAGTTGTGGCACGTCGGAGAACAGACTTAGCGGAGTCGATCTAGCGCGTGACGGTCATAGTGAGTTGTGGTTGATTCCCCTCCTGATGCTGGCGGTACTCCTCCTCGCTACGGCTCGTGCCTGGAAAGATAGACGACAACTATCGGCGCTGGTTAGCCTGATAGTCGGTCTCATTAGTGCCTATCTAATGAATCGCGAGCGAATGAGGGCCGAGGATACTTCAGGATTGATTGCGGTGGGACTGACCGGCTGGTTCTGGCTGGGCTTTGGCTCGACGATCGCGCTTGTCATCGTCAGTGTGCTTCAATTTCTGAAGCGGCCACGAACAACTTGAGTATCTTTCACTAATCATCGCTGCCCCTCATGCCCAAGGATTACAAAACGTTACTCTGCCCCTTTCAAGTTGAGTTTCTCATTATCGCTGTCGTCGAATGCTGCGCCTGCCGCCATTGTCTTTAAGCCAGCCATGTACATAAAAGTGCCGGACGGCCCTTCCCAATACTCAGCCTGCGTGACGCTGATCCAGAGCAGAGCCAGTTCTGGGTCTTCGAGTCCGTCGGGAAACCACGCCTTTAGCTCAGGGAACCAGAGCTCCTGCATCTTGGCGCGGTCGCGGAGAAGGCGTGCCAGGCCGGACATTGAGACGTAACATTGTCTTTCTGGAGCGGCGTAGGAAACGCAGACATGACGATCGCGTTCGACTTCCTCGACTTTGGGCGCGCTGAATTTAGTAAAGAAGTAAAGATCGCCAACGAACTCAACCTTCTGTGTGGCCATCGGGCGGCTGCGCAATATCCCGTCGTCTTCAATAGTAGTCAGCATCGCAACCTCGATGCCCTTAATCAGCTCTCTAAGCTTTCTAACGTTTTCTTCGTGCTCCTCGTGAGTCGTCATGGATACTTGCTCCTTTCGCGATCCTCTGCCGTGGTTGAAGTATTTAAACTATGCACGCTGCCGCATTGCTCTTCAGTGGATGCGCTCGTAAGACTTCAACGCTGATTAGCTTTACCTCTTGTATTTGGCTATGAGTTGCGCCTCCGCAAGAACGTGATTCTCCATCGCAGCGAGCAAGTGATCTTTCCTTGCGCCCGGTTGAACCGCGAGGTAACTGTCTAGTGCGTAAAGCTTGAAGAAGTAACGATGTTCACGGTCACCGGGTGGAGGGCAAGCCCCACCATAACCTACATTGCCAAAGCTGTTCGTCCCTTGCCGCGCGCCCATCGCAAGCACCGCATCCTTGGGGACGTCTTCTTCCAGCTCGCGAATGCCGGCGGATAAGCCATATATCAACCAATGCGTAAACACTCCGCTGGGCGCGTCCGGATCTTCGCAGATCAGCGCGAAATGCTGCGTCCCATCCGGTACGTCCGTCCACTCAAGCGGAGGTGAAACACCGGCTCCATCACACGTGAAACGTGGTGGAAGCATTCCGCCCTCATCGAAAGCTGTGCTCGAAAATCTCATCTTAAACACTCCTTTCCGGTCGCAACTTCCTCAAGCCTGACTTGTGTTTAGTCCGAAGGTGCTCAACAAGTCCAGGCTACTGCCAATTCATGGCGGTAAGCAAAGAATGCTTCCTTCCTAATACTTCGAGGTTTTCGTTTTCGCCACTTGCACCGGCGAAACCGTAGATGCAGTAGGCGCTGCGCCGAGCTGATCCTCAACCATCAACGTCTCCAGTTTTGGTGTTCCTCTCGCATAACCAGTCACAACGATCGTGTAGAACTTGCCCTTTTCGAAATTCGCATTGGGCAGAGTCACTATCGCTTTATCCTGCCCTTCCTGTCTCATCTCGAGCGTGGTTCTCTTTGGATCAACATTCATGTAGGGTGTGCCGCTTTCGAAATTGAGGCCTGAGAAGAGTTTCTTGTTTGCTTGCTTGTCTACAACATCAAGCTCGCCCACGTCGGGCGACGCATGTATCACGCGCACCAGCGCCTTTTCGGCAGGCGGACCAGTTATGTTGTCATTGACAAGGTCGACTGTGGTCTTATCATTTGTCCCAGGCATTACGACAATGGTGTAGTGCTTCCCACCAATCAAGTCCTCGTTATTCTCAGCAACTGGTTGCGTGCTGTCGTGCCCAGCCTGGCGAACGCGAAATGAATGTCGATCACGCGAGAGTTCCTTGTAAGGCGTGACGTTTTTGAAAGCCACGGATGCAAAGACCTTCTGATTATCGGCAAAGACATCAAACGACATACTTCCTGGAACCGTATTGATGACACGCACCAATGCGTTATCACGCTGCCCTGCCTCTTTCGCCGGGGGTGCCGTAGAAGTTCCGCTGTCGGTCTTGGTGGTTACCGGCTGATTCTGTTTTGGTTCGCTGGAACATGCCGCTGCCAGTAGTAGTATCGTGATTAGCAAAAAGATCTTTACTAGTTTATTCATAGAATTTACCTCCCCCTGAATAATGGCTTGGTCGTTCGGACTGCTGCTAGTTGTGTTTCAAAGTAAAACAAATCTCAACACAAGTTTAGACTCAAGTCGTGTTCCAACGATTCAGATGGGTTGTCCTTATTGATGCAGTCCAATGATCTGGAAAGTTAATGAAGATAGAAACAAATCAATACGCGCACTGCTCGTTATGAAGACATTTACATGAGATGCCCATCTTGCCCCGTTTCGCAACAATTCATGCAAAGGCAAAAAAGACGCAAAGCCATCGTCATAATGATATCCATCTATGGCATCTGGCTCGCAACAACTCATATGGCTGAATGAGTTAACCTTTGAAACGGCGAGAGGAGGTAGATCATGAATACAAAACTACTTCGCCGAATAATTGGATTTATTTTGACGGCCCTGCTGTTAACCGCAACGCTCCTACTGACTACTACTTCAGTTGGGGCACAACAACGGGTTCAGCGTCGGGTTGTAATAATTCGGCCTGTGCGTCCATTTCGTCCTTTTGGATCTCCTTACGAAAGATTCAATCGGTTTCATTACAACCAGTATGTCTTTAGCAATAGTGAGAAGGCATACGATCAAGGATATAAGGACGGACTGAAGACTGGTGAGAAGGACGGTCGAAAAGATAAGAGCTACGATCCGGAACGCTCCCACTACTATCAGGAGGCCGGCTTTGGAAACTTTAGCGAAGCCTATCGGGATGGTTTCTCCCACGGCTATCGGAGTGGGTTCGGCTCCCAACGGCTCGGCTGATTCCAGTTTGGAACCGTAGTTAAAATCACAACAAATGTCACGGAAGTTGCCGCGGTGAAAGTCGCGGCATTTTCGTGGGTGTTGTCTCACGCGTCAACCTTTCTTTGCCGGTTTCGTGTACAAGTGAGGCTGAAACAGTTGCTCCTCGAACGTTCACGGTCGCGTCGAAAGACGCACTGGCGTGTGAGGATTAAGACGGCATGGATCGGCTGGCTTCCCTCCTGCGCTCTTGCGATTGTCGCGAACAGAGACGGTGGTTCTCTCATCAAGCTTAAGCAGCCCGCACTCGATCTCGCTGAGTCGTAGCTGTAGTGCCTGCAGGTCTCCGCGGATTAGATTAATTTCCTGGTCGGGAGTGCTCGGTTGTGGAACTGGCGAGCGCAGTGAGACTGCGGATTGCTGCAGCCGACTAATACTCGACTCGATGGAGTAGAGTTGCTGCTCGAGTGAGCTAATTCGTCGGTCCAGGCTTCTGACATCCTGCCGGTTCGTCATGCCTTCCGATGCGGAAGAGACGTTGCCTGGATAGACGTTGGCCATTATCCCGATAACAGGGCATAAAACTATTGCCAGCGCCAGATGCGAGTTCTTCAAGAAATTCATTACAAACCTCTTTCCTTTCCTCCACAATCATCCAGGCGAAACCCGATTGTTAATAGCTTGAACGAGTGTTAATAGCTTGAACGGCTTTCTAACACTTGGGTGCCGCAACATGGCTTACAAAGCCTATTTCTTTCTAGTCGCGGCCGCCTTCTTTGCCGCACGTGAACGCGAAGCCGCAGAACGTTTGGCCGCCGCGCTGCGAGCCTGGCGCGATAGCGCCGTTTTGGACGCAGCGATGTGTCCCTCACGCTTGAGCGCGCCCAAGGTTGCGCGCGAACGCTTGGCCGACTTCTTCCCCTTGGAAGCGCTCTTCCCTTTGCGAATATCGCGCGCCGCCTGCTTTTGGGTCTCCTTGGATGTTCCTTTCTTTGCCGGAAGCTTGACGCCGGCGCGACGTGCTTTCGACAGTCCGATAGCGATCGCTTGTTTGGTCGACCGGGCACCGTGCTTGCCTTCGCGAACGTGCTCGATTTCTTCTCGCACAAACTCTCCGGCCTGCGTACTCGGGGCTTTTCCTTCTCGCTTGTCCTCCTCAGCGCGTTCCAGTGTTTCCTTTTCAGGCATGGTAGCTCCTTTCGTTTCTGGTCAGGTCATATTGCGTATCTGAATCGATGTTGGAAAGACATTGTAAAGCTGGTCCTGTTATTGACGACGCCAAGCGATCAGCCGCAATTCTTCGCTCTCGAATACGACTTATGCTCGAAGTTCCGCTCGCGTCTGGAGCAAGCGGAGGATGTGGCTCCGAGAAATTATTCCTTCGAGATGGCCATCTCGAACAACAGGCAATTGGTTAAGGTCTTCCCGGCCCATTACCTCGAGCGCTTTGGTAACGGATGTTTGAGGTGAAACAGTGTGAAGGCTTTTCAAGGAACGCATTACCTCCGAGACTGTCAGGGATTGCCATTGCGATCGCTCGACCGTTTTCACTTCGTGGGGCGTGACCAGCCCGCTCACGCGCCCGTTGTCCTCAACAACGAAGCACCGCTGCCCGGTCTTCAGTAGGTGCTCGTCCACAAAAGTCTGCAAATTCATGCGACCGTCAATCACAGGCCAGTCGTTTGCCATTACCTCACTAACTTTCACACCGCGCAGATTTTCGGAGATCTCAACCTGAGCGTAACTGGCTCGCGCTGCCTCCAGCAGGAACCATCCGATTAAAGTTAGCCACAACCCACCGAAGCCTGCGCCGCCGAAAAAGCGAAGAATTCCCCAGATGATGAATCCGAAAGCAATGAATTGGCCCACTCTCGCGGCTATTCGCGTTGAGCGCGCGGGATCTCCGGTTATCCACCAAACTATAGCGCGTAGCACTCGGCCACCATCGAGGGGGAAGCCAGGAATCATATTGAAGACGGCGAGCGCGATGTTTATATAACCCAGCCACTGGAGAACCGCCATGGGAGGAGTGCGTGGCTCCGTACTCGGTGACCAACCGAGGGACCACGCAAGAGTTAGAAAAGCGGCGCCAATGACGATGCTCGTGATGGGACCGACGATTCCTATCCAGAACTCGGTCTTTGCGTCAGTCGCTTCTTTCTCGATCTCCGCCACGCCGCCAAGCGCGAACAGGGTAATAGATCTCACTGGAAGGTCGCGCGATCGTGCTACCGCCGCGTGGGACAACTCGTGGAGCAAGAGCGTCGTGAAGAACAGCAGAGCCGTGATGATCGCCGTCGCCCAGATCACGCTTGGGCGCCATTGCGGATTGATCACATAGAACTGGCCGACGAGAGACAGCGTCACCAGGAGAGCTATGATCAACCAACTGTAATGCAGCCCTATCTTTACCCCGAAGATGCGGCCGAGCTTGATCTGTGCTTCCATTCCTTAAAAAACGTCAAGCAGCGCCCTGCTCACTCAAACGACGTCAATACGCTCTGAACCGCTTCGGCCAGAGTCGGATGAATATGGATCGCATTGCGAATCACCGTGTACGGCGCATCAGCGTTCATCAGGTCTACGTATATATGGACCAGCTCTGCACCCTCAGTTGCCAACACTGCGGCTCCGAGGATGCGATCAGTCTGAGCATCAACAACCACCTTGATAAAACCTTCGGTCTCGCCAAACTCCCTTGCTCTACCGTTACTCTTCATGTCATAGCGCGAGACCTTGATTTCGGTGCTCGTTTTCTGCGCCTCACTCTCAGTCATTCCAACGCGACCGAGTTGCGGATCGGTGAAGATCGCATAGGGCACAACTCGATCTGTCGTGCGCGAGCCATCACCTGTGATCTGTGACAACAGGATCCGATAGTCATCCCAGGACGTGTGGGTGAACATCGGCCCGCCTCGAATGTCGCCCACGACCCAGACGCCTTTAACACTGGTCGCTAGCCGCTCGTTCGCTTCGACGATTCCGCGCTCGGAAACTTTGACGCCAACGGTATCAAGGCCAAGGTCGTCGGTATTAGGCGTCCGACCCGTGGCTACGAATACGTGGGATGCTTTGATCTCAGACAATCCATTGCCACCATCAAGCATCAGTGTTGCGCGCCCCTCATTAGTCTTAACCCGCTTCACTGTCGCATTCAGGTGAAATTCGATGCTCTCAGTTTCGAGCAGCCTCTGCAACGCGCGAGCTACATCCTCATCTTCATGCCCTGCGACTTGACCCCCCTCCTCAATCACAGTCACGCGACTGCCCATGCGGCGGTAGAACTGGCTCATTTCAAGTCCGATGTAGCCACCTCCTATGATCGCAAGATGTTGGGGAAGCTCCGTAGATTCGAGCCAGTTTTCGGCGCAAATGAAATTCAACTCATCCAGGCCGTCAATTGGCGGAATCGTGATACGCGTGCCCGTATCGAGAACTACTTGTCCAGCTACTACTACGCGGTTGCCCATCGCTACGCGAAACGCGCCATCATCTCTGCCCTCGAAGCGAGCAGACCCGAATAACAGCTTTGGATTATCAGTATTCTCCAAGTCTCTCTGCAGACCATTACGCGACTCCATCAGTATTCGCTTGGCGCGCGCCAAGACAGCGGGAAAATCGATTTCAACAGTAGGAATCCTTAGGCCAAACTCAATGCCTCGACGCGCAAGGTGGGCCACGTGAGCGGAAGCGATTACAGCTTTGGTGGGCGTACAGCCAAAGTTCACACAGGAGCCACCGAGATGCTGCTCTTCGACCAGTGCGACGCGCTTGCCGGCTTTGGCAAGCGCGTGTGCCAGAGGAATGCCCGCCTGTCCTGCGCCCATAATCAATACGTCAAAGCGGTTGTTCTCTGTCATTCGCGTTCTCGCGGATTCAGCTTTACTCGTTATTGTTCAGCTCCGGCTGCCTCAAGCAATTGGACGATATCGGTATAATCTTTCTCTCTTGCAAGCATCAGGGCCGTCTTTCCGGTCTCTGTGAATTTCCCTGATACGTAAGCACCTTTGCTCAGCAAGGCTCGGACGATTTCACTGTCACCGGATGACGCGGCCAGCATCAATGCTGTGCAACCGTCGTTAGCGGTCGCGTTCACATCAGCGCCATGATCCAGCAATAAATTGATGGAGTCCGTCTGGATATTGGTAACAGCGAACATGAGAGATGTCCGACCTTCATCGTCTTTTTCATTCACGTCCACTCCGCTCTCGAGTAACGTTTTCACCGCCTCTGTTCGTCCTTCGAGTGCCGCACGCATTAGGTTTGTGTGACCACCTTCATGCTCTGCAGATTCACTCATCCCTGCGCGTGTAGTCATGATTCACCTTCTTCTGGCATCTACTCTACTCGATTCGTCACCGGCTCTTCTTCGTCTGTTTCCGCCGCACAATCTCAACCGAACAGGGAGCATGGCTGACAACCGACGATGCCACGCTGCCCAAGAGCAACCGTTTGATTCCAGTGTACCCATGCGAACCCAGGACGATCAGGTCAGCTGCCCATTTTCTGGCTTCGTCCACAATTACGGAGCGGGCGTCGCCTTCGCGTACTGCCGACTCGATCTTGAGTCCCTTCCTCTTCAAGCTTTCACTTGTCTTCTGAGTCAATTCAGTGGCGTGTTTCGTCATCTCTTGTTGTACGCGCTCAAGATTGCCACCGGCGTCGTACCACAACTCGGCAGCCGGCGGAGTGACCGGCTCTATGACGGAGAGCACGCGCACCGTCGAGTTTGGTGGCCATAGTCGCTTTGCGACTTCTTTAATCGCCTCGACCGAATACTCAGAATTGTCAATAGCCAATAGTAACTTCATCTAATCCTCCTGGCTTAACAATCACTCCGTGCCTTTCAGGTCGAGTTTCTCATTCTCGCTGTCCCCGAATGCCATACCTGCCGCCACTACCTTCACCCCCGCCATGTACACGAGCGTACCGGACGGCCCTTCCCAATACTCGGCTTGCGTCACGCTGATCCAGAGAAGGGCTAGCTCCGGGTCTTTGAGTCCGTCGGGGAACCACGCTTGCAGCTCCGGAACCCAGAACTCTTCCATCTTTCCGCGGTCGCGCAGAAGGCGCGCCAGGCCGGACATTGAGACGTATCGCTGATCTTCCGGCGCGACGTAAGAGACGCAAACGTGGCGGTCGCGTTCCACTTCGTCGACCTTCGGAGCGCTGACTCTGGTGAAGAAGTACAGATCGCCGTCGAACTCGACATCGAGCGTCAGCATCGGGCGGGAGCGCAAGCTCCCGTCATCTTCGGCCGTAGTCAGCATCGCGAATTCGATGCCCCTAATCATCTCCCTAAGCTTTCTAACGTCTTTTTCTTGCTTCTCGTGGGTCGTCATTGGTGTTTGCTCCTCTCGCTATCGCTGCACTGATGGGTTCACCTGTCCCTCATGAGAATCTGCACCACCCGCCCTCGCTTTTTCGAAGGATGTCTCGCTGCCACCATTCATGCTTCTCGTGAATTTGCACTATGAGCTTGATCTAACATGGAGTTTCTAAAGCGACTGCTGAGCGTACTCGGTCTATCGCTTGGCTCCGGCCGCCTCAAGAGATTGCACGATATCGGTATACCCCTTCTCTTTCGCAAGCATCAGAGCTGTTTTTCTTGTCTGAGTAAATTTCGCTGACACGTCAGCACCCTTGCTCAACAAATCTCGGACAATTTCGCTGTCCCCCGACGATGCCGCCAGCATCAGTGCTGTGGAACCATCATTAGCTTTCACATTCACATCTGCCCCATGCTCCAGCAATGCTTTCGCGGAGTCAGTGTGCATGTTGGTAACCGCAAACATCAGAGCTGTCCGGCCTTCATCGTCTTTTTCATTCACGTCCGCTGCGCTGTCAAGTAACGTTTTCACCGCTTCTGTTCGTCCTTCGAGTGCCGCACGCATCAAGTTCGTGTGACCCTCTTCATGCTCTGCTGACTCACTCATTTGTGCGCGCGTAGTCACCGTATGCCTCCTGCTTCAAACTTTTCCCGTTCGGACTCCGGCAATAACACGTTGTCGCGTCTTTTCGCCAGTAAATCACGCCACGGTCGTGGCGGTCGAGTCGCCTCATTGGGGATGATCGCAAACATCAGCAGCAACAAAGCCACTACAATATCGTTCTGCAGCGCCGGCGGTGCGGGATAAGGGGCGACCCAAAATCCGAATGCGATCAACCATAGAGCGATTACCAGATTGGCGAGATGTGCAAATCGCAGCGGAGGCCAGAATGAAACCAGCGCAAGCACGATAACGGCCATGGCCGAAAAAAAATCGTTGACCCATAGAGTTTTGTCGTCGGTAGCGTGGCGGAAAATAAAGGGACTCACGGCAAGCCAGCAGCCAAGCATCACTTCAATAACTCTTGCCCACATTTCACGACCTCACATTATGCAGCGAGCGCGACCTCATCAGCCGCGCGCGAAGCACGCCCCCAGAACACATTCCAGAGCGCGCGCCGACTCCGCGTTTTGCGCCACACGCGCCTGAGGTACAGCAACGTGGACCAGACTTCATCATATGCAAGGGCGACAAGTATGAGAGATATCACCGCCGTGACTAAACAGAGAAAACACCACGCGCCGACAACAGTACCTTGCATCACAACCAGCACGGCGCTAACGATTCCGAGGGGGATCACGTCCAGTCCGAAAAGTACTACTAACCAGGGGCGGTATTGCCAGCGGCGCGTTGAGCCGGCTAGACCGAAGATTAGGTCACCGAGATAAGCAAGCGCGCCCAGCGCGGCGTCAGGTATGCGAAACCAACGACGCATCTTCTCAGAAACTTCTGAATCAAGCACATAGCGTGTTTGTCCTCCGAAAATTGGATCCCATACGTCTCCGACCAGTCGCCACTGGTAGAGCGCCATGTACGAAGCAATAAGGAAAGCCATGCCCGCCAGGAGGCAGATCGGTATACGTTGCCTCCACGAGGAAGGGTTATGCTTCCAGGGCGGAGCGTTTACATCCAAGTCCCGGATGTTGTCGGCAAGTTCACTCATTCTGAAAAATTACCCTCTGTTCATCAATCTTCGTGCTCGGCCCAATCCAAATCGGGCCGCTTCGATGGCTTTGGCTCAGCATCCGGCGGCGGCTCCGGTACCTTCATCGGATCGCGTTCGACGGTTTCATCTCGTTTTCTCAACGGCTGTTCAGGTTCGGCACGCCGCTGCGGCGAATCATCCTTCTGATTACGGCTCATATCTCTCTCCATTCATCCTTGCCCACAAACCTTAGCTTGACGCTTTCGAAGATGCTTTTGAGTCCTCGTCCTGCTTTTCTTCATCTTCCGGCCATGACAAGCCGCTCATTTCGTACCACTTTCGCGGATCCAGCTTCAGGCGACGGATCATTTCCGGCAGAGTCTGACGTAAGGAATGCTTCGGTTCCCAGCCGAGTCGTTCGCGGGCATGGCTAATGGCGACTGGATAATGGGCGTCAGCAAGATCGACCATCCATGGTTTTATGAACGTCTCTTCTTCTCCTGCGATCTTCTCCTGCACCCAGGCGCCGGCTTTCGCCATCACCTTCGGGATACGAATCGTCGGCCATTCCTTCCCGTGAATCAGCTCGCCCAATCTATCCTGCAGTTCGGCGTAGCTCATCACATCAGGGTCTGCAATTAAAAAGATTTCATTCTTCAGTTCCCCACGAAGTTCGACGACCCTTTGTATACAAGTGATGAGGTCATCAAGATGAACGAAGGCTTGCCCGTGGTCGCTGTCACCCGGGAAAAAGTAACTCTCAAATTTCTTTTCATAGATACGGCTGATGTGTTGGGCGATGGGAATCGAGTGGCAGTCTTCGTCGTAAACGCCCGCGATGCGCAAAATTACCGTGGGTATCGGGCCGCGTTCCCGCCGAATCAGCTCCTCGGCCTCGATCTTCGAGCGTGGGTAATCCCACGGTTCATCCTCTAACGGGGAAAACTCAGTGATCTTCTCGTCTTCATCCTCCGCTGGTTCCATCACCAGCAGGCTACTGGAGAAAACGAACTGCTCTGTTTCAAATTCCCGCAACTTTTTAAGCAGGCGAAACGTTCCCTCAACGGTGAGCTTGCGGTACATATCGCTCGGTTCTCCGGAAAAGTCATAATACGCCGCGAGGTGGATCACGCTGGCCAGCCGCTCGCCATGCTTTTCACGCACTGTATCGAGCGCGCGAAGCACCGATTCGTCTTTGGTTAGATCACACTCGATGAAGTCGGTTCCGGAAACGATTTTCTCAGGGCGTTTCAAGTCCAAGCCTACCACTTCAAAACTTGAAGAGAAGGCTTTCACCACTCTTGTCCCAATTAAACCTGCGCTTCCCGTTACCAGAATGATTGGCCTCTTGGATTTACTTTCCATCTTTAACCTCCCAGCGTTCTAACTTGGGTTGCTCATTGATCTCAATGCAATGCCAAAGGACTGTTGTCCGTGGGTATAATTCGCCGAATTTCATCTTTCAAATCCAAATACACGGGTAGGACACGGCTAAAAGAGCTTTGCACGGAAAGCACGCCCGCCAAATTGCGCTCGACATCAACCCAGGGACTGAATCCCAGCGCACCCTGTGAACTCGCTTCGCGCAGTTGCTTATTGGCCTCGTCCACCTTTTCCCGCCAGACGCCGACACCGTAGCGCGCAAGGGGCAAGCTCGGATCGCGAGCAGCGTGTTTCTCGTAAATCGTATAGGCGATGCGCGCGCTGCCGGTTTGATCCTTGTGTATGTCCAACACCGAAGCTGCCGACAGGATCTGCTTGCCATCAAAGCGTCCGCGTTGAAGGATCATCTGTAGAAAGCGTCCGTAATCATCAGCTGAACTCTTTGCATCTCCCGCCGGACGCGGATTGCTGGTTGGCCCATACGCCAGAAAATCAGTCTGCGTCATACCTAGCGGCCCTGCTATTTTTTCTGCAAACAGTTCATGCCATGATTTGCCACTCACAATTTCGGCGATTCGCCCACCGACGTGAATCGAAACGCCGCCGTAATAAAATTCCTCGCCCGGAGCGGCTCTGAGTTGCATCCGCGCGATCTCGCTTGTGCAACTTTCAAGCGTCGTCCGTTTGTCGTTACGGCAACGCGCCTCCGGTGGAAGACCTGAAGTGCGCGAAGAGATGACGAATGGTGATATTAGATTTATCGGCGCCAAACTCAGGTACGTATTTGGAGACCGTGTCGTCGAGGGATAACTTGCCTTCATCGACCAGCGTCATGATGAGGGCGCCGGACAGCCATTTGGAAGCCGAGGCAATCGGCACTACTTTGTCTGCGCCGTAGCGGCCGAAAGATTTTCGATAAATTACCTTGTCGTCCTCGATTAAGAGCAACGCACACCCACCGAGACGGGGCGCAGCTCGCTCAAGAATATTGTCAACGGTCGTGAAATCGTAGGTGACCTGAGTTGCCTCTGGCAGGGCACCAGAATTTGGCGTAGGTTGATCAGCCGTGCTTTGTGGCTGAGGGTTTGTAGAATTATTTGAGGAGCGTTGTAGATTGCAACTGATCAGCGTGAGAAAACACTGAGCCAAAAAGAGCGCCGCGAAAAAATTGAGAAATGAACGTCTCATCATCTCTGGTTTTGCTTTCGCTTGAATCCATCCCGCTAAGTTCTATACTTCGCTGGCCTACCTGTTGCGTACGACCTCGACCGAACACTCTGCGCGGTTTGCCACAGCGGCTGAAACACT
Organism: Pyrinomonadaceae bacterium; assembly: GCA_036507195.1. Classification (GTDB taxonomy): domain Bacteria; phylum Acidobacteriota; class Blastocatellia; order Pyrinomonadales; family Pyrinomonadaceae; genus PSRF01. The sequence goes on from DASXQM010000316.1 coordinate 20,168, forward strand.
GCCGAGAAGGAAACGTTCCAGGCGATTGCTGAAGCCGGTTGAGCCTACAAAAATACAGTCTGTGCCCAGACGTTTGGCCTCATCTACTAAAACCTTTTTCGCGTCCCCCTCTTTGATGAGAGATGACACGTTGAGGCCAGCCGCACGCAAATCCTCGGAAGAAGCTTCAACCATCTTACGCACCCACTGACGATCTCCCTCGTCAGCCTCTCCAATCCATTCCGTGACTTGGGGGTTAAGACTGCCAAGCGCGAGCGGCACACTGGGATCTTCCACGGTGATAACCTTAATCTCAATGTCGGAAGGCCATTCACGTTTGGCTACCTCCCGGACTGCTGCGTCCGCGCCAGGCGATCCGTCCACACCAACCAAGACACGCACTGGTAAGCCGCCAGCAGCAGTCGGATTGCGGCCCACGCGTACTGAGCAACGCGCTTCAGTTAAGATCTTTTGAGAAACGCTTCCTATGAAGAATCTGCCGAGCGCAGACCTGCCCTGTGAACCAACAATAATCAGGTCTGGCTTCCATTTATCGGCTTTGTTGATTACTTCCCAGGCAGGTGAACCAGTGGATACTTCGGGACTGACCTTCCAGGATGGGAAAATTGCTTGAACGCGCGCGCTCGCACCTTCGGCAAGAGAACGCACTTTCGCAATCGTCTCCGCCACTCTCTCCCGCGCACTCTCTAGTCCTGGTGGCGTGTAGAGGGGAAAACCCTCAGCGGGCCCAGCTGACGAAGGGGGCGGTGGAAGCCAAAGTTCGGCTACCGACAGAATTATTGCGTCGACACCATTCGCTAAACCGGCTCGTGGTAGATCCTCTATTGCTGCGTCGGCTCCTTCGGATCCATCATAAGCAATTAGAACTCTCATTTTCATGGAACCTCCTCAGCCGATTGTTCCTCGTCTCCTCGGCTGATTTGTGCGGCGTATGTCGAGGTTGGCAGTCGCAATCGGACGACGCGGATTCAGGACGCGAAAAAGGAATCAACCCAACAATCCGTCTGGCTTTTCAAGTATGTCCCGCAGCCACCATTCATGTTTTTCGTGTATTTGCACGAACCTCGAAAAGAGATCGACTGTACCGGGGTCGTCGTGCTCATCTGCTGCCCGCGCGCCGGCGCGTATTTCTTTGATAACGGTTAGAAGGTTAGTATCAGCCTCCTGGATCATCTCGCGCATAGTCTGGTCTCGGGTAGCAACCTTTACGCTCGCGGCCGTCAACATTTTCTGCGGACTGGCAACTGGATCCTGGCCGATCATTCGCACGCGCTCGGCGAATTCATCGAGGGTCTCGAGCACGGCTTTAGCGAACTCGTCAAAGAGCAGATGGAGATCGCGGAACATCGGCCCGTAGGTCTGCCAATGATAGTGTTTGTAATTCAGGTACAGTACGAGAGCGTTGGCCACTTGCCGCTGCAAGTGTTCGACTACCGGGTTATCCGGAGTATTCTTTCTGGATATCTCTTCTGCGATTGATTCTTTTTGGGATCCTTCGCGTTTCTGGGCCGCTGCGCTGCTATCGGTTATTTTAGCCATCTCACCTTCTCCATATATTCAGGCTGTCTCTTACAGTCGGAGCGATAATCATACGTAGCCGTTCTTCTCCAAAACGACTCCATCTACCATGTCTGCTGGCAGGGCGGAGCGAAAACGGAGCAGGGTTTTTACGTCGTCCGCTGACTCGATCTCCAATGCTGCGTTCGCTCCCTCGGATGTTTGTTCAAGCCAGATGCGAGTGGGCTTAGTGATCGTGTGCGTCACATGATCTTCCGGAGCCTTGCCCAGACTGATAGCAATTGTCTCAGGCGCACTATCTCTCGAAGTAGCGGTGATGCCCTCGAGTGGCAGATCGCGAGCCTCCTGTTGCGCCCCGATGTGAGCACCCAAAACCTCGAGGGTTGCCAGCCACCCTTCATGCTGACGACTGAATGTGTCGAGGAATGTCGTCCATTCGTCGCGCGGAATTTCTCGCGTTGGCATAATCAGTTCCTCCTTTACAGACCCGAAGGAAATGTCTCCGCAGGCTCGCCGACGTCTTCCATATTCCACTCGGGCGTGCGCTCCAGCGGCTCAACGGCTCGTGTCTCATCAAAATGCAACAGGGCATCAAACTGATCCGCCAGGCGCGAATAAAAGTAATGACTCTGGCGCTCAGTTTCAGGTCGATAAATGACGCCGATGGCTCGCTCAAGTCGTGGTTTTTTTAAGGCGGACGCCATAGGGTCCCTTTCACGCAGTGAAATTTGGAAGCGGGGAATGCCCACCTCATGAAACAGTGCCTCATAACTGTCTTTCAATGCCGGGCGCACACGCTTGCGCTCCGCAGGCGCGTCCCAATCCGAAGCTGCTGTGACCGTGCCCGTATAAGTTGACAATCCGATGAGCACTGCACTACTTCCGTGCTGCTCGCGCACCAATTGACCGACGTTGAGTTCACCACGCTGACCCATTTCAGTTGCACGCGCGTCGCCCAAATGCGAGTTATGTTCCCAGACAACCACTTTCGCTTGCTGCCCGAGCATTGCCAGATGCGTCGACAAAGATTCCAGCGTCTCAGCCATATGGCGATCGCGCACGTTCCACGACGATACTGATCCGCGAAACATTGAGCGGTAATATTCTTCCGCATTCTTTACTAGGCGGGCATTCTGCTCTGCGAAAAAGAAATCGTCCGCCGCAACACGCCCATCACGACTCGCATAGTCGGCGGCTCGTCTTTGCAGTTCGACCAATTGACCTACCACTTCGTTCTCACATGAATCAGTAAGGTCAAAACTCGCAGCATAACCATAGGCTTGAGTGTTCTCACCGAAATGATCGAAGCAGGAGTAGCGATAGCGGGCACGTTTTGCTGCTTCGGGATCTACCTTAGCGAGGTAGCCCAGCACAGCTTCAATAGAGGCGTGCAAGCTGTAAAGGTCCAGGCCGTAGAAGCCGACTTTGTTCACGCCAAAGGAAAGCGCATCATTATGCGAACGGAGCCAACCGATGAAGTCAAGTACGTCGGCATTCCGCCACATCCAAGTAGGAAAACGCCTAAAGCCTGAGAGAGATTCAATGGCCTCGGCATCTTCCCTCTCGCCCTGCACGTAGCGATTAACACGGTAGGCATCCGGCCAGTCGGCTTCGACTGCCACTGCAGTAAAGCCTCTCTCCCGAATGAGTCGTTTTGTGATTTGTGCCCGCTCGCGATAGAACTCGTGAGTGCCATGCGAGGCCTCACCGATCAAAACGATGCGAGCTTCGCCGATCTGTTGGATCAGTGGGTCGTAATCAGAACTTGCGCCCGAGATAGGGTGCAAATTCTCTCGTATGAGACTAGCCACATCTGATGATGTGTTCGGCATATTCGAGTCCCTCGACCTAACACATTGGTCCTAGAGCGCTCGGGACGTAGCATGTTGCTCGGGTTGCGCCGCTCGCTTTAGCAGCTCGCGGACCTCCTCGTCCGAAGTCTGCGAAAAATCCTCATACCAAAGACCCACGCCCTGGAAATGTTCTGGCGTGACAGCGCAGACGATCTCGTCAACTTCGCTGCGAAACTCGTCACATGTTTCTCGCGACGAAACCGGAACAGCTACCACGATCCGCCGCGGCTTCTGCAGTCGCAAAGATGCCGCGGCGGCGCGCATCGTCGAACCAGTGGCCAGACCATCATCAATCAGGATCACGACGCAATCCTTCACGTTGGGTGGCGGACGGTCGTCTCGATAGGCGAGCTCGCGCCTTTCCAATTCTCGCTGCTCAACTGCCGCAATCGTGTCGATCACCTCATCGGGAATCCCTAAGTAATTAACTATGTCTTCATTAAGAACGCGCACCCCACCTGATGCAATGGCCCCCATCGCCAGTTCTTCCTGACCGGGAACGCCGAGCTTCCTCACCAGAAAAACATCGAGCGGCGCATTAAGTTCTCTCGCCACCTCGTAGGCAACAGGCACGCCGCCGCGTGGCAGAGCCAGCACCAACACGTCCGCACGATCGGCGTAATGTTTGAGCCGCGCTGCCAACTCTCGTCCTGCATCGGTGCGATCTTTGAAGATCATCTCTTTTCGAATAACCTCCCTACTTATTTATGACTGGGATTTCCCAAGCGACGGTACCGGGTTGGTGCATTCCGGATGACCGCACTGGCATGAACCCAGAATGTCGGCCGGCGCTTCAGCGCAGTACTCTGAACAATATTCGCCCTCTTGACGTGCGGTGCAATTACAAGGCGGATGTGCACACGTGTCAGTCTTTTCCATATTCATGTTCTTTCACCCGCTTCCGCTAATAGCGCCCTCGCCTTATTGCTCACTCTACGCAACTGGAGGCATTAATACTGATCCCTCCCTTTAGCTCTGAGGGACCGCAGATTAATATTCGGTTGCCAGTGACGAGCTGAGACGTTTTATTCGATTCCGGAGCCTGCCGAGGCGCGTCCGAAGAAAACAAGAAAGTCACTGTCCAGCCGCCGCCACTGCCGGCTCTGATACCTCTCTAACAACTTCAGCCGCTACGCTGCGGGGAGCATGAAGTGCAATGTCGGCCAGTGCGACGATGCCGCAGCAAGAACCATCGGCATCCACCACCGGCACGCGGCGAATCTTATTCTCTTCCATAATCCTGCTGCATTCCTCCACTGACATGTCCGGCGTTACCGTCACACAGGGTTTGCTCATACAATCCGCCACCGTTAGATCGAGAGGATTAAGTCCTCGCGCAACGGTGCGGCAGACGATATCGCGATCAGTGATGACACCGATCGGCAGTTTTGTTTCCTTGTTCTCGACAACTGGTATCTCGCCGCAATCGTTATCGACCATCATCTGCGCGACCTCTTGCAGGCCGTTTTCTGACGTACAACATGCCGGATCGGCAGTCATGACTTCTTTCACTTGCATAGTTTTTTCACCTCCAAAGATTCAAATCAATTTCCTAAGAACACAATCCGCCCCGGCTCACGCAGCCGCATCCGGACGCAAGGGCCGCCGAAAACCACTAAGCCGGGAGGAAATTCGGAAACAATACTTTCAAGTGTTCCCTATCAGTCTTTTCTGATAATCAAGTCCCCGCTCGTACCCACAACGGAAAGCTTCGTCGTCGCAAGCTTCGTCGTAAAGTACCTTCAAATTTGGCGCCGCCTCTTCATAAGGTCTACCGCGCATCTTTGCATTTAGGGCTGCCTCAAAGCCGCGGCGGTAACTTGTTTCATCTCGCCGGAAGTCCCTGCCGTTAGAGTCATAGTTTGCTTCCTCAGCCGCACGTAATTCTCGCCACCAATTCTCACGTGCCGCATCGATACTCTCTGCTCGCGCATTTTCAAACGTGTCCCTAACGCCCTCAGCAGTTTCTTCGTCATCCGTAAAAGCGATGACTACCGATCGGCCTCTTCTTAGCGCCTGCTCGTAAACATACAATTCGTCATGCGGCAGGCCCTCCATGAGTGCTTCGTCCAAAGCTTCACCCACTGCCATCCCAGTCGCGGTCCCACCAACTCCCAGAATAGCCGCACCCAGAATTCCTCCCGCAATGACTGGCCCCACACCGGGAATAATCAAACTCGCTGTCGCCATTCCCAACGAAGCTCCTCCGGCTACGCCCATTGCGCCACCAACCACTCCTCCCAAGGCTTGGCCCTCTCCGGGTGCTTCCGTGTCATCAGTGGGCACTTCTCGCTCCACCTGTTTCTTACTCATGTCCGGCGTCAAGAGTGCAATTCGGTCGGGCGGGATACCCTGGGAATGAATTTGCTGAATAGCGCGCTCTGCGGCTGCGCGCGAATCAAAAATTCCTGCTACGGTCTCCATCTTCGCTCCTTCTTGAGAATTTCCTCTGTGGTTCTAGCTCAGCCGAGACACGGACCTCACGATGTGTTTTGGTCCAAGTATCGTTTCGATTTGTGTTGGCGTTCCTATTTGCTAGTCCCCACTGGCAGAGATAGTGAGTTGGTTTCTCACGTTCTTGGGACCTTCAATGCCACGAGCAACTTCCTCAGCTATCCTTTTCTGGACAGCGCTGGCCACCGTGCCGCTCAAAGTGACGACTTCGTTTTTAACATCAACGTTGATGGTCGAATCCCTTAGATCGTCTTCGGCAGCCAGGGCCCGCGTCTTAGTCCAGAGCCAGCCGTCGTTCGCGCCTGCGCCGAAATTGCTGAGTTTTAGTTCTCATCTCTTCTCTGCGCCAACCTTCGAAAGGAAATCCGCGGCAAAACTTCTCAGACAGCCTCAGCCGCAACCAAATACCGCTGAAACCACTCAGCCGCCAGGTGCGCCACTTCTTCTAATGTGCCCGGTTCTTCAAACAGATGCGTCGCCCCAGGAACAATTCTTAGTTCCTTTTCGCAGTGTAGTTGGCGGTATGCATCCTCGTTCATTTTGATTACTGGATGGTCCAAGCCCCCAACTATTAGGAGTGTTGGAGACTTAACTTTGGGCAGCGCTTCTCCAGCAAGATCCGGTCGTCCGCCACGCGAGACGACCGCGCCAATTTCTTCACCAACTGCGGCAGCAGCCACTAACGCCGCACCGCCGCCGGTACTTGAGCCGAAGTATCCAACTCTCAAATGCCATGTGTCAGTTTCCCTCTTGATCCAGTTAGTCGCGTCCACCAGTCGCTCGGCAAGCAATCCGATGTCGAAGCGCAGGTGCCGCGTGCTTATGTCCACGGCTTCTTCCTCTTGGGTGAGCAAATCGAAGAGCAGCGTGCCAACGCCCGCCTCACGAATAGTTCGCGCCACGAACTGATTGCGCGGACTGTGGCGACTGCTCCCCGAACCGTGAGCGAACAAGACGACGCCAGTAGCGCCCACAGGAACGCTGAGTTCACCTTCCAGCATGATTTGTCCAGAAGGAATTTGCTCTACGCGACTACGTGCTGTGCCCGTATGACCGGTGTGTCCCATCTTAATTCCCTGTTCAAAGCTGTTTTTTACTGGCACACTCGGTGGTTACTCGCATGAAATCGGAACATGTGTATCCATTTCCGTACTACGAGCACACATCAAGATCGAGGGCTTAGTGAATGAGCAAGCCAAGTCGAAGGTCGTGCGGCAAGCTGCGTTAAACTATCCCCTTCTTTTCTTGCCTAACTGAAGGCCGTTTCATGGTTGTGAATAGGCAAGATCCATACCGGCTGTTTCTGTCTTTTGCCTCCATTTGCGGCGCCTGGTCCATATACAAATCTCCTTTCCTTAACGGCTGCTCGGTTGGCATCTTGTTTGCGACAAAAAACCGCATAACTGCTTGTCAAAAAAAGATCGGTGGAACTTCTACTTAGCTTGAAAAAAGAAGAAAGAGAGTAAAGCCATGAATAAAGGACTGACCTTTGGCGCCGGACTGGGAATTGGAACCATCGTGATGTATCTGCTTGACCCCGATCGAGGGAAGAGACGACGCGCGCTTTTGCGCGATAAGTGCGTGTCGGCTACAAGGAAAACTGGTGAAGGGATCGAGACTACCGCTCGTGACTTGAGCAATCGTGCACGCGGAATTGCTACAAGCATCCAATCAAGATTCACTTCGGATGAGACAGACGATGCTGTGCTCATCGATCGCGTGCGCTCCAAGCTTGGCAGAATAGTGTCTCATCCAGGCGCTATTGAAGTTGCGGCGAAAAATGGCAACGTGACACTCAGCGGTCCAATACTCGAAGGCGAAGTTGATAGCCTTTTGACGGGCGTGAAACGGATTCATGGCGTCAACGAACTTACCAATACCCTTGAGGTTCATAAAGAGGCAGGTAATCATCCAGCGCTCCAGGGAGGGCGCGAGCGGCAGGGTCATCGATTCGAGTTTCTGCAGGAGAATTGGTCTCCGGCAGCCCGTTTCGTTGCGGGTGCAGCCGGGGCCACGCTTGCGATCTATGGCGGCACGCGTCGAGATGCTCTAGGCGCGGGACTTGGGGCGGCAGGTTTGTTGCTGCTCACGCGAGGGATAACCAATACTGAATTCAGGCGCCTGGCCGGATTAGATGATGGTCTAAAGACTGAGGGTGAACGCCCGCGCCCTGATCATGACGCTGCCAGTGTGGATAATTTATTGGCTCATAACGCGGCATTTCTCATCTGAAAAAGGTTAAAGCTATGTCACTGGAACATCTCGTCGAGAAGTTAGCTGCCTTTGAACCACAAGGCGCCCTGCCTATCGTAAGTTTGTATCTTAACGCTCAAGCGGATGAGCACGGGCGCCACAACTTTTATACTTTTGTGCGCAAGCAAATTCCCGAACGCGCCAAAACTTACGAGCCCGACACCCCGGAAAGGGAGAGCCTTGATGCCGACTTCGTGCGGATAAACAGATACCTCGAACAGGACGTTCGCAGTAACACTCAGGGCATTGCGATTTTTGCCTGCTCTGGCGCCAACAACTTTTTCGAGCCTGTTCAACTGGAAGTTCCCATCGAAAATAACCGGCTCTTCATCTATGACCATCCACACTTGTATCCCTTGGCGCGACTGCTGGACCAGTATCAACGCTATGCAGTTGTCCTGGCTGATACGAATGTCGCGAGAATCTTTGTCTTCGCCCTGGGGCGAGCCATCAAGCACAGCGAATTGCAAAATGTGAAGACGAAGCGAACCCAGGTTGGCGGCTGGTCACAGATGCGGTTTCAGCGTCACATTGAGAATTACCACTTGCATCACGCAAAAGAAGTGATCGATGTCCTTGAACGCCTGGTGCGCGATGAAAGAATCGAACACGTGATGCTGGCGGGCGATGAGGAGACCATAATTCCACTTTTGCGTCAACAAATGTCGAAAGAGCTTTCCGCCAAAGTGATCGATGTACTGAGACTCGGAATCGATACCTCAGAGCGTGAGCTACTCGAGGAGTCTCTAATCGCCTATCGCCGTTACAACTCACTCAGCGACATGGAAAAGGTTGATCATCTGCTGCATGAATATCGCGCAGATGGACTCGCAGTCGTAGGCGTGCCGCAAACACTTGCCGCTCTCTCAAATGGCCAGGTTGAGGAACTGCTGATTACGGCTTCTCCAGACACTCTTCAATTCGATAACTCGGAAGTCGAGAAGGTTTTGGCAGCGTACGGCAAGAATGAAGAAGAAATTAGAACGCTTGACCAACGCACAGTCGCAGACGAGCTGATCAAACGCGCAACTGAACTCTCGTCCGCCCGTGTAACTTTTATTGAGGACAACAGCGTTCTCAAGCATGTCGGCGGAGTGGGCGCGCTGCTTCGGTATCGCGTTTCGGACGAGAATGCCGCACCGTACGAACAGGGCCAGCCTGTATCGACGGCGGAAGCGATGCTCCAGATCGATTCATCCAGGGAGGGAGGCGAAGATGTCGGACAAGGATCGACAAAAGAAAGATCACAAGCGAAAGGACAAGGATAATAAGGCGATGAGGGAAGCGCAGGGCAATCCTCGCAAGCAGCAGGCTTCACCGCGGCATCAGGCGAAAGATGAATCCAATCTCACTGACTCGGAAGCAGGACCTGACGCACGAAGAGGTCGGCGCTAGTGTCGATAAAAGTATTTTTTCGGATTAACTCGAGGAGGTTGATATGTCAGAAGCGAAAACTACAACAGACCATGCGCAGATCAAGCAATGGGTCGAAGAACGTGGCGGACATCCCGCTAGAGTTAAGGGTACTGATGAACAAGGTACTTCGGGCGTGTTAGTGATCGATTATCCGGGCTACTCAGGAACGCAAACGCTCGAAACCATTAGCTGGGATGAATTCTTCCAAGGCTTTGAAGAAAACAAACTAGCTTTTCTCTACCAGGATGAAACCAAGGCTGGTGACGAAAGTCGATTTTCAAAACTAGTTAACCGTGATTCAGCTGATGAGAAGAGCCGAGCCGCTGGCTCGTGATGCGTTCTTACGTCACTGCTTCGGCTTTGTGAAAGAGGAGAATCTATGGGCGAACAACAATCACAAAAACGCGGAGTACGTTCGGAGGCTCAAAAAGAAGAGAAGGCGCGCGACAGTTATGCACCAATCCCGCCAGCCAATGCTGTCGACGGAGCCTTTGGCGAGCGCAATCGCGATACACCGACGGATGAAGAAGCATCTTTAGCGGCTAATACCAAAAAGCAGCAAGAGCGCCGCGAAAAGCAAAATACCTGACGAGCTTTTTCAATTAACTTGAGCTCAAATTCAATGATCCGCTCGTCCAAGGGAGGAAAGAGTGAAAGAATCGTAACAAGCTTAATCAGCCGCCGTCCGGCGAAGGCAAGAAGCAGAGTCCGCGATCTGGCGACGCAAACAAATTGAACAAGCGTTCCGAGGTTTTGCAAGCGGCAGGCGCTGAGCAGAATATCGGCACCGCGGAACAGGAAGAGGCGTTGAGATCCGAGCGACAAGTGAATAATCCGAAGAGGCCGAAAGCAGGTCGTTAAAGGGAGCGCAGTTTAGATGTTGGAGAGAAGAACTAGATTGAGTCCTTGAGGAGAGTGAGGCGGGCCAACAATGGCGAGAGGTGCGCACAAACGCTGGTCGCAGCAAGTAACAGAAAATAGCAACGCTCTGGATCTCGACGAGGGCGTCTTTTCTAAGGATGATCCGCGCAGTATCGCGCGGTCCCTGAAACGCTCTGCGGATCGCAGTCGCCGTCGCAAGAGCGAACCCTTTCGCTCTGCGATGTCAATGCTTACTTTCTACATTAATCGCGCGGGAAAGAGGCTTTCCGAGGCTAGACTGAAGCGGCTTGAAGCGGCCAAGGAAGAACTTCGCGACCTATGGAAGAAGACGTAAGACTGTCTGATTCGTAACCATTAACACTGACCGCGAATACAGGAGGCAGGACATGGCAAAGTACGGCAAGAAAGCATCTAAGAAAGTGGAAAAGGCGATGCACGAGCGGAAAGAGGGAACACTTAAGAGTGGCCGATCCGGGAAGAAAGTAACCAGCAAGAAACAGGCGATCGCGATTGGACTCTCAGAGGCTCGTAAGGCCGGCGCTAAAGTGCCGCCTAAGAAATCTTCCTCCAAGAAGAAGTAACGTTAGCTTTCTATGTGATTGCGGAAGGAAGAAGAGCATGCCGAAAGATCCAAAACGAAACATCCAGAGTTACCAACTCCAGGGTGGGAACCTGAATGAGTTTGAGTTTCAGAAGAGTCAAAGCGAGATGGCCGAGGAATCTGAGCTGCCATTCCCCGTTGAAACTGACAACCCGAATGTAAGTCAGGCAAAGCGCGTTGCTGAGGTGACGGCCGAAGCTCACAAGAAAGTCGAGAAGCGAAAAAAACGCGGACTCGTCAAGGTTGGAGGCCGAAAGAGTATTGCCTCCCGCAAAAGGTCGGCTATGAAGATAGCCAGAAAGTCGACAAAAAAGGAAACGACACAGGCAGGTACAAAGAAGCGGGCCAGTGCCGCCGGCAAAAGGTCTGCTCAGAAGGTAGCCAGGAAGTCAGCAAAGAAGGGGGCGACACCGGCAGGTAAAAGAAGCGGGCAAGTGTGAAGTAGGCGTCAAATAGCTATCCCTAATCGGTAATCCTTGAGCGAGGCGTGTTGCGCGCGATGACTGGCTTCGAAATCAGCATTGCGCGGAGGTAATATCACGATGATTAGGAAACTGAAGTCCGGCAAATACCGGCTCTATTCGCGAAAAGTAGATTCGAAGACCGGCAAGCGAAAGAACTTGGGCACTTTCGACACGCGTGAAGCGGCAGAAAAGCACGAACGCGCGGTACAATACTTTAAACGTAGAGGGTGAGGGCTTTTTAGATTCTTTACTAGGGTTTTGCAATGTCAGTAGCCGAATTAAGACAGAATGGGATGATGGCCCACCTGATGGATGCGCTTTCTCGGCGTGAAGATATTGGCCATTACGGCAGGTTAGTATTCGTAATGGTGGCTAGGCATTTCCTTTCAGAGGACCAGTTGTTCGAACAACTCCAGCTAGACCCCAATTTGGATGAAGAGAAGGCGCGTGCGCTGATAGAACAAGTCGTAACCAAAGGGTATAGTCCTCCAAGCCGTGAAAAGGTGCTTGAGTTTCAGAAACAGCAGCAGTTTACTATCTGCCCGAATCCCAAAGATCCAGATGCGTGCAACGTATACAAAGATTTGAAATTCCCGCCGGAAGTCTACGAAAGCATCACCGAGTATCACGAGGAAAAGGCCGAGGCTGAGGGCTAAGAGAAACCATTCTCAACCCCACTTCCAGTTTGCGATCTCCGGCATGTCCTCTCCATGCGTTCTGATGTAATCGTGATGCTCCGCCAGTTTGTCTTCATAACGCGATGCGATGGCATCAACTTGTGCGGCGACGTTCGCATTGAATCCGGCGACGGCCCGCACAGCCTGCATCACCACATGGTAACGGCTGGCGAGATTCTGGACACATAAGTCGAATGGCGTTGTGGTAGTCCCTTCTTCGATGTAGCCGTTGATTTGGAAACGCGGAAACGCAGGGCGATCAAAGAGCAGTTGTTTCACCGCGACAGGGTAGCCGTGAAAGTTAAAGAGCACGGGCTTGTCCGCAGTGAACAGATCATCGAAAGCCTCCGGCGTCAATCCATGCGGATGGAAACTATCCGGTTGTAAGATCAGGAGATCCGTAACGTTGACAACACGCACGCGCAGGTTGGGCAGATCCTCCCTCAGTAACTGAGCCGCTGCCATAAGTTCGTTTGTGGGATAAACCCCAGCGGCGGCCAGAACTACATCCGGGTCCTGGCCGTCGAAAGTGCTTGCCCAGCGCCAGATGGTTGCCCCCTTCCGGCAATGCTCATCCGCGTCCTCCACAGCCAGCCACTGTGGCATTTGTTGTTTCGAGGCGATTACCAGGTTGATTTTGTCGCTGCTGGTCAAACAGTGGTTAATCGTCGAGAGCAGACAATTGGTGTCAGGTGGAAGGTAGATGCGAACGTGATTGGCCTTTTTCGTGAGCAGGTTATTGATGAAGCCCGGCCCCTGGTGCGAGTAGCCATTATGATCTTGCCGCCAGCCTTCTGAACTCAGCAGGTACGTCAACGATGCGACAGGTTTGCGCCAAGCGATCTCGGCTGAGAGTTTGAGGAACTTGGCGTACTGATTCATCATGCTGTCAACAATCGGCGCGAAGGCTTCGTAACAGGGAAACAACCCATGACGTCCCGTGAGCAGATAGCCTTGCAGCCATCCCTGGCAGGTGTGCTCGCTCAAAATCTCCAGGACGCGACCAGCGGTCCCAATGGAATCATCTTCAGGATCGGTGGGCCATGCGAACTGACGATTCGTCGCCTCGAAAATCGCCCCTAGTTTGTTTGACATCATTTCGTCCGGACAGAAAACGCGGAAGTTCCCGGTCCCGTCCTCACTTGCTTCGTTCAGCCGTACGACATCGCAGAGGTACTCACCGAGTTTGGCGGTATCACTTCCGCGAAGCGCGCCGTGTTCAGTAACCGGAACGGCGTATTGATGAAAATCCGGCAAGCGGAGTTCCCGTCGCACCCTTCCGCCGTACGCATGTTGGTTCATGCCAATACGTAATTTTCCCTTCGGGCAGGTTGCCAGCAATTGCGCGTTCGGTCTCCCTTCAGAGTCGAAGAGTTCCTCCGGGCGGTAAGAGCGCAACCACTGCTCAAGCAGCGCCAGATGTTCTGAATTCTTTTGCGGTTCTGGCACCGGTACCTGGTGCGACCTGAATGAGTTCTCGAGCGGTTTACCGTCCAACATTTTGGGACAGGTCCAGCCTTTCGGCGAGCGCACGATCAGTATTGGAAATCGC
>DASXQM010000317.1:0-10458 GCA_036507195.1 Pyrinomonadaceae bacterium
CTCTATGATCCAGCTCTTTACAATCACTTCAGTTGTTCGTTGTCGCTTTGTTTTCGCCGAAGAAATCTCTGCGTCGTGTGTAACGTTCCGGTCGTCTCGCTTCATTATTTTGATAGGAGTTTTCATAACATCACCTAAGTTTGAGCAGGTGGACCTCTTGTCGCCCCCTGAAGAGGCCCACCCACTTTCAGTACTACTATCCTGTATGGCGTGCTCACTTGAAAATGCCTGTTCAGGTTCGTACGCAATGCTTGTACCCGACAAATGCAACGCTATGAACAAGCGGGAGACATTGATTTGCCTGGGATAAGAGAACCATTCATTCTCTCTAATGCCGCAGTTCGCCATGGCGATATAGCAACGCCCGTGACGTTATAACGACACGAAGGCGTCCGATTGACGCTTGCCAAAAGGTATGAGGCAGACCGGGTTACAGATAATCGTTGGCGATATTCCTGAAGTGCAAATAAGTTGTTGGCATTGGCCCACCTCTTGCGATTACCTGGCGAACAAAAACCGACAAAAGGGGATTCACTATGGAGGAACGAGCAGGACACAAAGCCGGTGAAATGAAGGGAGCGCTAGAAGGTAAGGTCGCTGTGATCACAGGGGGTAACAGCGGAATCGGCCTCGCTAGCGCCAAGCGCTTTGTTGCCGAGGGGGCGTTTGTTTTTATCACCGGCCGCCGCCAAGCCGAGTTAGACAAAGCCGTAAACGAAATCGGAAAGAATGTCGTGGCCGTGAGAAGTGATGTATCCAAACTGGAAGATCTCGATCGCCTTTATAAAGAGGTCGCAGCCAAAAAAGGCAAAATCGACATCCTCTTTGCAAACGCCGGTATTGTGGAGACGGTGGAGACTCCGGCAGTTACTCCCGAGCATTTCGACAGAACATTCAACACCAATGCGCGGGGCGTGTACTTTACCGTGCAGAAGGCATTACCACTGCTCAATGACGGTGCTTCGATCATTTTGACCAGCTCAGTCGTGTGGCATAAGGGCATGCCGATCTACGGCAGCTATGCCGCGACCAAGGCGGCTATTCGCTCTTATGTTCGCACCTGGACAGCCGAGTTTGCGCGACGAGGAATCCGCGCAAACGTGATCAGCCCGGGACCGATCGAAACGCCCATCTTTGACGGACAGTTTTCAACTAAAGAGACCGCTGATGCGTTGAGGGAGCAGTTCAAGGCTAATGTGCCACTTGGCCGAATGGGACTCGCAGAGGAAGTCGCTTCGGCAGCGTTGTTCCTCGCTTCGAACGAAAGCAGTTACGTCACAGGCATTGACCTGCCCGTTGACGGTGGTTTGGGATCAATCTGACGTCCTTTGCGGAGAAATCAAATCCCACGATTATCGACCGCGCGGTCAGGCGGAGAGAGTCTTTTTGCCAGCATGCACTGCCCGGATGGTCGCTAGTAGATCCTTGTGCAGAAGGTTTTTCAACAGATAACCTCGCGCGCCGGCCTTCATCGCTCGCAGTAACCTGCGCGTCGCCTGTGTAGGTGTTAAGGATAATAAATTTTGCATCTGGGAATTCATTGCCAATAGCAATCATTGCATCGAGTGCGCTCATTCCCGGCATTTGCAAAATCCATCAGGGTGACCCCCGCTATGATTCTGATTGCACCGAAATCGACACTCATCGCCTATCCCGCTTTCGAAAGAGTTTTCACCCCGCCACTTGCCACAAGCGCTCGTTCTCCAGGTTCCCGAGGAGCTCATCCATATCATCTTGCTGCATCGGCCGCGAGATTCCGAGCTTCTTCATTTTCGTGATTAAAGTAGTGCGTTTCAGTCCCAACCGCAATGCGGCTCCGCGCGGTCCCCCGATCACCCAACCGGCCGTCCGCAGTGCCGTCAGGATCACTTCTCGTTGTGAATCGCGGAACGCGGTTCCGGTTCGCATCATTGGCATAGGATTGTTCTCCGATATGGGCAGTGGATTGGGGAGCACTCCGTTGTCGGCGCGAATCACAGCTCGCTCGATCAAGTTTTGCAGCTCGCGCACGTTCCCGGGCCAGGAGTAGGCCTTCAACGCAGCCAGCGTGTCGTCGGGTATGGAATCGATGTACTTGCCCATGCGCCGAGAAAACATTTCGACAAAGTGGAACACCAATGCTGGAATGTCCTGGCACCGTTCCCTCAGCGGGGGCAACACGACTGGAAACACGTTTAGCCGATAATAGAGATCACTGCGGAATTCGTTGCGCTTCACCATCTCCGCCAGGTTGCGGTGAGTTGCTGTCAGCACACGGGCGTTGATGTGATGAGTCCGGCTGCTGCCCAGGCGCTCAAACTCCTGCTCCTGCAACACGCGCAGCAGCTTGGGCTGCAAAGCCAGCGGCAAATCTCCGATCTCATCCAGAAACAAGGTGCCGGTATGTGCCAATTCAAAGCGGCCGATTTTCTGCCCGACCGCGCCCGTGAATGCCCCCTTCTCGTGCCCGAACAATTCGCTTTCCAACAAGTCGAAGGGAATAGCAGCGCAATTTACTTTGACAAACGGGCGTCCGCAACGCGCGCTAAGATCATGCACTGCACGCGCAATCAGCTCCTTGCCAGTACCCGTTTCTCCCAGAATCAGCACCGTGGAATCTGTCGGCGCTACTCGTTCCACTTCCGCAAGTGCAAGTTTAAGAGCAGAACTATTGCCGATGATTTGTGGGAATCTATTCTCGATAAAATCCTGTTGACTCAACGCAATTTTGTTTAGATTTTCCATGGACCACCCCCTAAAGGCTCTTGGTAAACTGCATAGGTAGACGTTCGACTTGTCTCGCTGTAGGCTGAACGAATACCTTTTAGCAACTGCTCGTCACTAAAAGGCTTGTCCAGGAACGCGACAGCACCGGCCTGCAGTGCTCGGCGACGATATTTGTCCCCGTAAGCGGTTATGAAAATGGTAGAGATACAGTAGCCCTCGCCAGCAAGGTGACTTTGGAGCTGTAACCCGTTCATGCCCGGCATCTGTACGTCCACCACGAGACAGGCCGTGTCGTAAAGTTGCTCGGATTTCAAGAAACTCTCGGCAGATTCAAAAACTGCCGCTCGATAACCAAAAGACTCGACAAGCAGTTTTGTGGTCCTGCGAACGGACTCATCATCATCAACTACCGAAATCAGATTGCCATTCATTGTTCAATCATGTAACCGTCGGGACACTGTCGACCATGCTTCCCTTGAGAATCACTGCATCATCGTTCAACTCGGACCTGGTTAGTCATTTGTCTGCGTCGCAAAAGCATCTTTCTAACGAGCCTTTTTCTTCTACTTACCATTTCTGTCACCTCCTAAAACACGTTGTCTCTGGTCTGCCCGCAACTTACTCAGGCAGCCGCCACGGCTTGTTGACTTCGTACCCCAGCCCCAAGCAGGGCATTAAATTCTTCCGCAAACTGATCACCTGCATGTGAATCACCGATCAGAGTTCCACCGGGGCGTTTCGAGAACACAAGGTTGCAACCGCTATCGTCCAAATCGACGTAAATAGAATCACCGAATTCCACCTGTTCGGTGGCGACAAGGTTCGATATGGGGAGGACAAGCCATCGCTCGATTGAACGCTTCAAGTGGCGCGCCCCGTATCTGTAGTCGACTCCCTCACGTAACAACATCTCCTTAGCTGCATCTGAGCAGTGAAAGACAAACTTCGTACTTGCCGAGCGCCTGATCCGATCTTGTAAGGCGCTGAGTTCCAACTCGAGGATCTGACACAAATGGCGCTCGTTGAGTGAGTGAAAGACCACTACTCTATCGATGCGGTTCATGAACTCGGGAGGGAAATTACGGCTGGCAGCTTGAACGGCGGTTCGGTGTATCTTCTCGTCAATGTTGCTCTCGCCTTTGTCTAAGCGTCGCGCCGGCGTGAAGCCCATGCCGCCGTCCACCAACCCTGACATTTCCCGTGCGCCGAGGTTAGACGTCATGACGATTATGGCCTGCGAAAAATCGACGCGATGATTGTCACCCAACGTTAAAGTTGCTTTATCGAGAATGCCCAGCAAGAGCTGCCACAATGAATCCGAGGCCTTCTCGATCTCGTCGAAGAGGACTAGTGAAAGTGGAGCTTCCTCCGTCTGAAACCGGTCGATGTTCTCCTGGGACAGTAACGGCGACGTTTCGCGATGGCCCAGATATCCCGGTGGCGAGCCGATGAGCTTGGCAATTTCGTGAGAGTGCTGAAACTCTGCACAGTCAATCTTGACAACCGCGTTCGGGTTGCCAAAGAGGACTTCGGCAGCGGCTTCTACGACACGTGTTTTGCCGGAACCGGTAGGACCAAGAAAGAGCAACGTGCCAATCGGACGACTCGCCTGGTTCATCCCAGCGAGGAACAGTTGGTAGAGGTTGCTCATACCGCACACCGCTTTCTCCTGACCGATGATCCGGGCCTCGAGCTTCTCATTGAACTGCTGGGCGCGCTCACATTTGAGTCGGGGGTTGAGGAAGAAAGTGTTTTGTGACAAGACTTGCTCTGCTCGCATTTCCGCAACCATCACGATTCTCCTTTGTGAAAACTATCAAAACATTACCCACTCTGAATCCTCCAATGGACTCAAAGTACTCTTAGGTGGAGAAGGAATCTATTGGGCCTTGGTGGATTTGTGGTAACAGAAGGGGGACTCAAGATGATGCTTTCGTTTACACGTTCGGGGCAGGGCTTTGGTTTGGTGGAAACTTCGTTGCGTGAGGACGGAACGAATGATCTAAGCAACTACTTTGGTGTATTAAAAGCGGCGGAAAGGTGGAATACGCGCTGCTTTGGTTTATCCAGCGTTCGAGAGGCCTTTGAGTTTTTCAATCATTCTTACCAAGTCGGCGACGGATTGCGCGTGCATTTTCTCCATCGCCCTGCTGCGCTGAACCTTCACGGTGTTTTCTGCAGTTCCAAGTTGATCAGCGATCTGCTTGTTGAGCTTGCCTGCAACTACCATCGAGATCACCTCGCGTTCGCGAGCGGTCAACGATTCGACCCGCTGTTGCAGCTCCGTTATTTCTTTCTCCTGTTCGCGCCTCGTGCGATCTCGCTCCAGCGCGACACGAACAGCATCCAGTAGGTCCTGATCGCGAAATGGTTTAGTCAAGAATTCGACTGCGCCCGCCTTCATTGCGCGAACAGTCATCGGGATGTCCCCGTGACCCGTAATAAACACTATCGGGACTTGGCAGTTTCTTGCTGCGAGCTCGTCCTGCAAATCGAGTCCACTTAGCCCACGTAACCTTACGTCCAACACAAGACAACTGGGCGCCTCTGGGGACAGTTTTTGCAGAGCGGTTTCAGCCGACTCAAAGGCTTCCACCTGCAAACCCACGGTGCTGATGAGAAATTTCAGCGAAGAACGCACGGAAGGATCGTCATCCACCACGAAGACGATGGGGGCGGCAGTCATGAGAGAGCTCCTGGAGCTACTGACAGGATAAAAGAAAACACAGCGCCGTAAGGAAAATTAGGCTCGGCCCAAAGCCGTCCGCCAAGGCCTTCAATAAGTGAGCGGCTGATAGGCAAGCCCATGCCCATACCATTTGGCTTGGTCGTAAAAAAGGGAGTGAACACGCAATGCGCTTCCGATCCAAAGCCAATGCCCGAGTCGCGTACTTCAACCAGTACGTCGCCAGGCTCGCCGATTCGGGATTGCACCCATAGTACGCGAGGTCGGTCCGTAACCGCAGTCATGGCTTCGATGCCATTCATGATCAAGTTCAGGAGGACCTGTTGCAACTCAATGCGATCAGCCAGCACGAGCGGAAGAGGTTCTGCCAATTGGCACTCGACAAAGATTCGTTTCTTCTTAAGCTCATGGTCAGCTAGAGCCAGCACGTCCTGAATCACGTCATTTATATTCAGTATGTTCCTTTGCTCAGGCGTCTTCTTTATGAATGCGCGAATCCGAGAGAGCACTTCACTCGCTCGAGTGCCATCAGCGACAATTTCTTTGAGAGCCCGCCGGAGAACCTCAGGATCGAGATTACGATCGGTGAGCAGTCTGAGGCATGCGCTAGCGTTATTTGTTACCGCGGTCAGAGGTTGGTTAACTTCATGGGCTATGGAAGCTGCCAATTCGCCCATAGTTGTCAGCCGGGAGACCTGAGCAAGGTCCACTTGCGTTGCGTACAGGGATTGTTGGGCCTCTTGAAGCTTTTCTTGCGCTCGCTTTTGCTCGGTCAAATCGAGCACGAAAGCGACACCGTCGTTCCCATCACCTTCGAAGAGTGCGCCGCCGAGAAGTACAGGCACGCGGCTGCCATCTTTCCGGAAGTACTCCTTCTCGAAGGGTTGAAAGATGCCAGTCGTCTTTAGCTCGGTTATTGCCCGTTCGTCACGATCGCGCCATTCGGCCGGTGTGAGCTCCGTCCAGCGCACACGCCTGGAAGCGATATCATCAACGTCGTATTGCACCATGCTGAGAAATGCTTCGTTGGCCCCGGTGATCGCTCCTTCGAGATTCCACATGACAATGCCCACAACATTGGCCTCGACCAGTCGCCGGATCTTCGCTTCCAACCCTCTTGCCAATTCACGGACTTCTGCTTCTGCCTTTTCGCGCTCGGACACCTGGGTTTTCAGGTCTTCAATGTGCATCAGTGCTTGATATGCTGAGGAGGCAAACTTTCCTAGAGACGCCATGACCCGGTCATCTTCTGCGTCGAACTTGTGGCGGTCGCAGTGCATGATCGCCCAGATGGTTCCAGCCGCCTCGCCGGCGACGTAAAACGGGACAAGCAGACATTCTTCGGCCGTTGGAATTACCGGCATCAAATAGGGGTAGCGGCGCTCGAAATGTCTGAACAATAGGGTACGATTTTGATCAAGCACGTCTCCACAGGGGCCGAAGTTGCGCGGGGTCCCACCTCCGACGTGCGGATTCCACATGCCGGCGATAGCTGGCCAATAGAACCTTTTGCCGCAAACGTCCGGTTTTTTGCCATCCCTTGTCAGCAGACTAAGGCCAGCGGAGTCACACTGGGTGATATCCAGAATCGTTTCAGCCAGCGTCTGAAAAATGGTGCTTGGTGAATCGGCGAGTGCGCTCATCAGTGCCACGAGAGCGCGATTCTCTTTTTCATAATCAGGAGGACGCGATGAGCGACGCTGCAACTCCTCGGTGCAGAGGATCGACTCTAGCGAAGCCCCGGCTTCTGGAATTGAATCTTCCAATGCGGTGTTGACTCTTGACGTGGGAACTGAACTCATATTTCTACCCTCCACGGCGGCGCGATTTCACGCACCTTCTTCTTATCAGTCGCCGAACTGGATCCAATACTGGGACTCGTTCGCGATCCCAAGCTCGAGAAAGAGAGCTCAACGCTCGCCATCCTCCTTCTTCCAGAAGTGGATGAGGCAGCTTCGTCGCGCGATCTAATCGTTAGTAATACCCGTGGGGGGATCTCATCTCCCATGTGGTTCCTTCGCAGCCTCGAGCCTAAGTTTGACGCCGTTGGGAACGCTCATGCAGACTGTCGAGTGTGTAGTACCTCTGGTTATGGGTGAGATGCACGTCGTGGAGCAATCGGGCATATGCCGATTTTGTTGCGACCGAACAAAGGTGGGGAATACTTGGAACGACACCGCAGTGATACATAAAAGCAAATTTCCGCTGACAAAGCCTGCGTCAACGCCTCAGCTCGTTGCTTTGGAATGCCTCATTGTCAGCCTGTCCTTTAGCGTTGTCAAGAGCACTTTTCTAGTGGGTACTTGTTCATTTTCAGCGTTGGCTAAATCCAAACTGAAGCAGCACCTTCTCATGAAACCCAAGGTCTATTCATTCTCGATAGGACTACCTCTATTGCCTCTATCGCCACTTAACATGAAGGCCGACCGAAGGCTTTTAAGCAACTGCTCGTCACTAAAAGGCTTGTCCAGGAACGCAACAGCACCGGCCTGCAGTGCGCGGCGACGAGATTTGTCCCCGTAAGCGGTTATGAAAATGATAGGGATAGAGTAGCCTTCGCCGGCGAGGTGGCTTTGGAGCTGTAATCCGTTCATGCCCGGCATCTGTACGTCCACCACGAGACAGGCCGTGTCGTAAAGTTGCTCGGATTTCAAAAAACTCTCGGCAGATTCAAAAACTGCTGCTTGATAACCAAAAGACTCGACGAGCAGTTTTGTGGTCCTGCGAACGGACTCATCATCATCGACTATCGAGATCAGATTGCTGGCCACTCTGAGAATCCTCCAACTGTGTCAAAATATTGTTATTTGGAGAAGGAATCTATTGGGCCTTAGTGGATTTATGATAACCAGAAAGGAGACCGTGGGTAGTGCTTTAGTTTACGACGCCTTTTTCGGCAGACGCTTAATTGTTTCCACCATTGTCACGATAGACTCTGGTCGGCTACTGGCAGTCTGAACTTAAAAACAGCGCCGTGAGGAACATTGGCCTCGGCCCAAAGGCGTCCCCCATGTCCCTCGATAAGTGAGCGACTAATGGGCAAGCCCATTCCCATGCCGTCCGCCTTTGTAGTAACAAATGGAGTGAAGAGGCTATCTGCTTCGGAACTAAGTCCAGTGCCAGAATCTCGTATTGCAACCAGAATGTCCCCAGATTCGTCGAGCTGAGATTGCACCCAGAGCAACCGCGGTCGATTCGTTACAGCACTCATGGCCTCGATTGCATTCATGAGCAAATTCAGCAGCACCTGCTGCAACTGAACGCGATCAGCCATGACCAGCGGGAGGTCTTTTGTCAATTGACGTTCGAGCGAAACTCGATTCTCCTGGAGTCTATGACCAGCTAGCACCAACACCTCCTGGATGACCTCATTAATATCCACTTGGATTTTTTGAGGTGGCGTCTTCCTCATAAAAGCGCGTATTCGAGCTATGACTGCGCCTGCGCGAGTGCTGTCCGCAACCATTTCTTTGAGAGCGTGACGCAGTACCTCAGGCTCAAGATTATGATCGGCAAGCAGCCTGAGGCACGCGTTGCCGTTATTGGTTACCGCCGTTAGAGGCTGATTAACTTCATGGGCTATGGACGCCGACAGTTCGCCCATAGTCGTCAGCCGGGAGACGCGCGCAAGTTCCAGCTCGGTTTCTCTCAGCCTATCCTCAGCTTGCTTTCTTTTGCTTATATCGCGGATGAAACCGGTGAATACCCGATGCCCGTCTCTATCCAATTCTCCGAAAGAGACTTCTACCGGAAACTCTTGCCCGTTTTTGCGTAACGCCCTGAATTCGGTTCCTTGCCAGTTAATGTGCCGCTGGCCCGTAGTGAGGTAGCGTTTGAGCCCGCTCTCGTGCGCCGTCCGCAAAAATTCCGGCATTAGTACAGTCAACGGTTTGCCAATCAGGTCCGACGACTTGTAACCAAAGATCCGTTCGGTAGCTGGGTTGGCAAATCGAATCGTCCCACGATCGTCTATGCTGACGATGGCATCACTAGCTGTTTCAACAACGACGCGATACTGCTCCTCACTATATAGGCGGGCGGATTCTTCCAGCTTACGCTCATCGATATCTTCACAAGCGATCAACGCACGCAAGGAGGGTTCTCCACCCTGTGTGCGTGAAACTGCCAATGCCTTTTTAATCAGGAACCAGTGATATTGACCGTTGGACTAGCGCAGACGTGCCTCAGTCTCGAAAGCTTTTCCAGACGCCAAAGCTGCGCTCCAATGGTCCTTGAATTCGCGATGATCCTCAGGGTGAATAAGGGTCTGCCACCCTCGACCGCTCAGCTCTTCTACGGACCAGCCCGTATATTCATGGTAAGCGCGGTTTGCGAACTCAACCGAGCCGTCCGGCAGCGCACACAAGACCAGTGCCGGAAGTCGCTCGATAAGGTTTCGTAGATCCAGCTGATCACGGCCCTGCTGCGTGTCTTGTGTCTCAGCCATCATGTCTCGCAGAACATAGCGCTAGCCTTCTCTTCGGCTGTGTAGAAGGAGTTCTGATGAAGGGCACCGTGGGAAACGGTATAAGAATGCGTCCCAAAACCGGCGTTGAGTAGAAGACTCCCCGACACAGTGTTCACGTCGTACATGCAGACAATCACGCACGGATAGCGAAGTGCGAGAGCTGTAACTCCATTTTCGAGGTCGATCACTTCGCCGGCACCGCGCCCAGGCAGAGGAGCTTTGCCTGCACCCAGATTGCCCAGGTAGCGGATCGCCGTTGCTCCTTTCCCGGTGGCAGCGGCAAAAGCAGCCTCGATGTTTGCAAGTGTCGCAGAGGCAGAAGACTCACGACGCAGAACAACGAGCCGACCTTCCTGAAGCATACGGTCCACATCATGACCTTTCCTGCGCAGGATCTCCAAAACGTGATGGTTTGCTTCGTCATGGCCGAACAGGACGCAATATTGAGACTCGTCTGAAATTCCAACCTCAAGAAACCGAACCCCGCGTTCGAACTCCTCTTGAGTGTTCCAAAAATGGATCAGATGACTGCCTAATACGACGTCGTCCTCGGTGATTCCGAGCGGGATCTTATCTATAGAAACTTTCATATGATTCA